>NZ_JBSGFD010000110.1:0-28445 GCF_053603215.1 Kitasatospora sp. NPDC004240
TTTTCTTTGGGGGGTTGTGGGGGGGTGGGGGGGGGGGGGGGGGGGGGGGGGGGGGGGGGGGGGGGGGGGGGGGGGGGGGGGGGGGGGGGGGGGGGGGGGGGGGGGGGGGGGGGGGGGGGGGGGGGGGGGGGGGGGGGGTGCGGGCCCGCCCCTCCACCGGGCGCCACTACTTGGGGGCGTCGACGCCCGCGGCCTTGGCGATGTCGACGAGCATCTGCTCGGCGGCCTGGACACCGATGCCGGACATCCAGGTCTCGTCCGGCACGTTGAACACCTTGTTGTTCTTGACGGCGTTCAGGCCCTGCCAGACCGCGGTGCCCTGGACCTCGCTCTGCTTGGTCTTGGTCGGGTCGTCGGCGACGGTGACGAAGACCAGGTCGGCGTCGGCCTGGTTGATCTGCTCGGCGCTGACGTCCAGCATCGCCTTGTCGACGTCCTGCGAGGCCGGGCGGGCCAGGCCCACGTCCTTCAGCACCACGCCGCTGAACGAGGCCTTCTGGTACAGGCGGGTCGGGCCGGCGACGAAGCGGACCACGGAGGCGGTCGGCGCGGTGCCGTTGTACTTGGCCTTGATCGCCTCGCCCAGCTTGGCGGCCTTGGCCTCGTAGTCGGTGAGCGCCTTCTTGGCCTCGGCCTCCTTGCCCAGGGCCTGGGCGTAGAGGGCGAGGTTCTCCTTCCACGGGAAGCCCGTGGTCTCGGCGAGCACGGTCGGGGCGATCGCGTTCAGCTTGTCGTAGACCTTGGCGTGGCGGACCTTCGAGGAGAGGATCACGTCCGGCTTCAGGGAGGCGATCAGCTCCAGGTTCGGCTCGGCCATCGGGCCGACGTCCTTGGTGTCCTTGATCTTGTCCTTGAGGTAGCTCGGGAAGCCGCCCTCGGTCTTCATGTGCGGGGAGACCGCGCCGACAGGGGTGATGCCGAGCAGGGTGACGTCGTCCAGCTCGCCGCTGTCCAGGACCACCACGCGCTTGGGCTGGGCCTTGATCTCGGCGGTGCCTGCCGCGTGCTTGACGCTGCGCGGGAAGGTGGCGGCCGAGCCGGAGGCGGCGGCGGTGGTGGCGGAGTCGCCGGCCGGCTTGGCGCCGTCACCGCTGCTGCCGCAGGCGGCGAGCAGGGTGGTGGAGAGCGCGGCGGCGAGGACGGCGACGGGGAGTCTGCGGGCGCGGGCGGAGCGGGTCATGGCGGTTCCTTGTCTCGTTTCGGGGCAGGGTGGGGCACCGAGCGGCCCCGGGTGAGCGGGGCGGCCGGAAATCTGTGGGGCCGGAAATCCGTGGGGCCGGGGGCCTGTGCGGCCGGGGCTCCGTGGTCGGGGCTCCGTGGCCGGGTGGTCCGTCGGGCGGGTGGTCGGTGGTGGTCAGCCCGTCGTGGCACGCCGTTTCGACCGGGCCCGGGGAACGACCAGCGGGGTGCCGGTCTCCGGGTCGGGCACCACCTGGCAGGGCACCTGGAACACGGACTCGACGAGTTCCGCGGTCAGCACCTCGGCGGGGGCGCCGGAGGCGGCCAGCCGGCCGTCCTTCAGCACCACCAGGTGGTCGGCGTACCGGGCGGCCTGGCCGAGGTCGTGCAGCACCATGACGACGGTGCGTCCGGCCTCCTCGTGCAGGTCGGCGACCAGGTCGAGGACGTCCAGCTGGTGGCGCAGGTCGAGGAAGGTGGTCGGCTCGTCGAGCAGCAGCAGCGGGGTGTCCTGGGCCAGCGCCAGGGCTATCCAGGCGCGCTGGCGCTGACCGCCGGAGAGCCGGTCGACCTGCTGGTCGCGCAGCACGTCGGTGCCGGTGCGGCGCAGCGCCTCCTCGACGGCCTCCTGGTCGGCCTTGGACCACGGGCTCAGCATCCGCTGGTGCGGGAAGCGGCCGAGCCGCACCAGCGACTCCACGGTGATCGCCTCGGGCGTGACCGGCTGCTGCGGCAGCAGGCCCATCCGCTTGGCGAGCGCCCGGGCCGGCATCCGGTGGATGTCGGAACCGTCCAGGGTGACGCTGCCCGAGGCCGGGGACAGCAGCCGGACCAGACCGCGCAGCAGGGTGGACTTGCCGCAGGCGTTGGGGCCGACGATCGCGGTGACCGCGCCGCCGGGGATCTCCAGGTCGAGCCCGTCCACGATCACCCGGTTGCCGTAGCGCAGGTTCAGACCGTGGGCGGCGAGGCTGTTGCCGTGCTCCTGGGGGCCGGCCGGCCGGTCGGTGGCGGCCTGGTCGGTGGTGGCCTGGGAGAGGGTCATCAGTTGCTCCTCTGGGGAAGCCGGCCCTGGCGGATCATCAGCACCAGGAGCCAGGGCGCGCCGAGGGTGGCGGTGACGGCACCGACCGGCAGGCCGTGGACGGGGATCACGTGGAGCACGAGGAGGTCGGAGGAGAGCAGCAGCACGGCGCCGGTCAGCGCGGTGAGACCCAGCGTGCCGAGGGTCGGCGGACCGGCCAGCAGCCGCACCAGGTGCGGCACGGCCAGCGCCACGAAGGCGACCGGGCCGGTCAGCGCGGCGGCCAGCGAGGCCAGCGCGATGGTCAGCAGGAGCAGCGCGACGCGGTCGCGGGCCGGGTTGAGGCCGAGCCCGCCGGCCGAGTCGTCGCCCAGGTCGAGGACGGCGACGCGGCGCTGGCAGAGCACCGCGAGGAGGCCGGTGACCAGGATGGCGCCGCCGCCGATCCACACCTCGGTCCAGTTCCGCCCGTACAGCGAGCCGGTGGTCCACTGCATCGCGGAGGACGCGAGCTCGGCCGGGAACCGCACGATCATCAGGTTGACCGCGGCCGCCAGGCCCTGCTGGACCGCCAGACCGACCAGCACCAGCCGGGTGACGGCCATCCGCGAACTCCAGGCGAAGCCGCCGAGCAGCAGCGCCGCCAGCAGACCGCCGCCGAGCGCGGCCACCGGGATCAGCTCCTGCGAGGCGCCGGTGGCCAGCATCAGCACCGCGCCGAAGGAGGCGCCGCCGGTCACGCCGACCGTGTCGGGGGAGGCGAGCGGGTTGCGGAACAGCCGCTGGAGCATCGCACCGGCCACCGCCAGCCCGGCGCCCGCGATCAGCGCGGACACCACGCGCGGGGCGCGGAACTCCTGGACCACCAGCACGTTCCCGGCGTCACCCGCGCCGAACAGGGCGCGCAGGGCGTCCCACATCGGGATGTCCATCTGGCCGGTGCCGAGCGCGACACCGGTCAGCAGCACCAGCAGCGCGGCGGCGACGACCGAGCACAGCGCCGTACGGGCGCGGCGGCGGGCCCGGGTGGACAGGGCGCCGCGGGCGGGGGCGGGCTTGGCCGGGGTGGCCGTGGTGGTGTCGGCGGTGTTCGGGGTGGTGGTCATCGGGTCACCTTCCGGGCCAGCACGGCGAGCAGCGGCGCGCCGAGGAACGCGGTGACGATGCCGACCTCGATCTCCGACGGACTGACCACCAGACGGCCCAGGACGTCGGCGGCGAGCAGCAGCAGCGGACCGGCGATCAGACAGCCCGGCAGCAACCAGCGGTGGTCGTTGCCGAGGAACGGGCGCACCAGGTGCGGGGCGGCCAGCCCGATGAACGCGACCGGACCGGCCACGGCGACCGCGGAGCCCGCCAGCAGGACCACGGCGAGGCCGCCGGCCAGCCGGATCCGGGCCACGGGCACGCCGAGCGACTGCGCGGCCTCGTCACCGAGGGCCAGCGCGTTCAGCGCGGGGGAGATGGCGAAGGAGGCGAGCAGACCGAGCGCCAGGAACGGCAGCACCGGCGTCAGCACGTCCAGGTGCCGTCCGGCGATCGAACCGGCCAGCCAGAACCGCGCCTCGTCCAACGTGCGGTGACTGGCCAGCATGAGGGCGGAGGTCCAGGAGGTGAGCACCACGGTCAGCACGGTGCCGCCGAGCGCCAGCCGGACGGGGTCCAGGTCGCCGCCCCGGCGCGACATCGCGTACGCGGCCACGGCGGCCACGCCCGCACCGGCGAAGGCGAACCAGATGTACTCCAGCGGCCGGCTCAGCTCGAAGGTGTAGATCGCGGCGACCACGGCGAAGCTCGCGCCGGCGTTGATGCCGAGGGTGATCGGGGAGGCCAGCGGGTTGCGGGTGACGCCCTGGGCGACCGCCCCGGCGACGCCGAGCGCGGCACCGATCGCCAGGCCGATGACGGTGCGGGGGACCCGAAGGCCGGTCACCACGTCCGCGTCGCCGCCGTGCAGGCTGCCCGTCAGGGCGTCGAGCACGGTGGACAGCGGGATGGAGCGGGATCCGAACGCGAGGCTCAGGGCGGCGCACAGCGCGAGGGCGCAGACTCCGGCGACCAGCAGCAGGGGCCGCCGTACCGCCGAGGGTCGAGGCGCCGCCGGGGCCGTGGTGTCCGACGGGTCGATTCTCAGCACGAGACGAAATATTAGGTTAGGCAAAGCTAATGTCGTCAAGTCGCGCTCACCCGGCGGACCTGCTCCGGCGCCTGCTCAGAGGCCGCTTCGTGTCCGTCCGAGCCTTTGCGCCCGGGGCTGCGGGGTGCTCCGCTTCACGTGCACCCGGTTTAAGGTTCGGCCGCGACTTTTACCGCTTGCCTGTTATGCCCATGACATTGACGTCGCCGGACCGTCTTGCGAATGCACCGTCCACTACCTGTAAGGTGAGCCTCACCTTAGTCCGTGCGGCCGACCATGGGAGCGGCGATGATTCAGGGACTGCTCATGTCGGACGCGTCGCTGACGCTGCCCGGGGCCGCCCAGCCCCTCCGTGCCGGATATCGCAAGCTGTTCGGCCTGTGCCCGGCGCTTCGGGTCGAACTCCTCGATGATCATGAGCCCAATCCGTCGACCCGTCAAGGGTGGTATTCGGTCGCGGAAATGACGTCCCGGCCCGAGGCGATGGACGCGGCACTGGCCGGCGAGGCCGCCCGGCTCCTCGCCGACCACGGCAAGGAACCCCGCCCGCACGTCACCGCCTCGCGGCTGCTGCACCACTACCTCTGGTCGGCCTGCCTGCTGATCGGCGGCCTCTGGTACCTCGACCGGCGGGTCCCCGACCTCGCGCCCGAGTCGGTCTGGCTGCACGCCCCCACCGGCGACCTCGCCCTGCGGCCGCGCGGCTACACCGCCCTGCCGGGCGACCCGTCCGGGGTGGCGGTCGTCGGCGAGGACGAGCTGCGCGCCGAACTGCGCGCGGCCGTGGTGGCCCACGCGGAGCCGTTGCTGGAGGCGTTCGCCCGGCCCACCCGGCGCGGCACCCGGGCGCTGTGGGGCATGGTGACGGACGATCTGGCCTCCGCCGTCTGGTACCTCGGCCGGATGCTCGGCGAGGAGGACGCCGCCGTGGCCGCCACGGAGTCCGTCCTGCCCGGCGGCACCCTGCCGCTTCCGGGCGCCGCCGACTTCCGCATCCTCACCGGCCCCACCGGCGGCACCCACTGGACCCGCACCCGGTCCGGCTGCTGCCTCTACTACGCCATCCGCCCCGACGCGGCCTGCCTCACCTGCCCCCGGACGTGCGACGAGGAGCGGGTCGAGCGGCTGGAGCGGTAGGGGCCGGCGGGGCTCCGGGGTGCCGGGCGATCGCCTCACGGCTGCTGCACCACCACGCCGGATGCGTCGGTGACGCTGCCCGGGGCCCACGTGCGATGCCTGCGGTCCCGGATTATGACGACCGGTCTACTGATTCCTGGCGGGAGTGCTCGCTTGCTGTACTCCTGCCGCTGTACTCCTGCGCCTGGGGGGCCGCCGAATATGCCGACCGGTCTACCTACTGCTCGGCGAGGCGGGGGGAGCCGTGGGTGTCGGGCGGTGCAACCCCGCAGATTATGACGACCGGTCTACAGATTACCTGGCGTCGCGCCCACCAAATATGACGACCGGTCTACTGATTCGCTGCCTGGACCGACCGGTCTGCATATTTCTCTGCGGCGCCCGCGCCCGGCGTCCCGTCGCGCCGGCGGTAACGGTGGTCGGTGGCCGTGCACAGGGCGAGCAGGAGGGCGGCGCTCGCGGCGGTGACCGTGGCCAGGAACGGTGCCCCGGGTCCGTACTCCTCGGCGAGCCAGCCGGCGGTGAGCGTGCCGGCCGACTGGGCGAGGATGATCGCGCTCACCAGGGCGGCCATCGCCTCACCGAGCCGGGCCGCCGGTACGGTGCGCTCGACCAGCCCGAACATCGTGATCATCTGCGGGGCGACCGCCACCCCGATGCCGCTGATGGCGGCGGACAGCGCGCCGATGCCGCCCCCCGCGAACAGCAGCGGCAGCGAGGCGGCCAGGAGCAGCCCGGTGCCGACCCGCAGCCGCAGCGGCAGCCCCCAGCGGGCGGGCAGGGCGGCCGTGGCGATGCCCGCGACGGCGCTGGTCAGCCCCATGAACCCGTAGATCAACCCGGCGGCGCCCGGCTGCCCGAGGTGCTCGGTGGTCGCGGTGACGCCGACCTGGACGGAGCCGAAGCACGCGCCCAGCAGGCCCATCCCGGCGAGCAGCAGCGCGTACGGGGCCGTGAACAGCGGTTCGGCCCGGCCGGCGGCGAGGTCCACCGATCGGGAACCCGCCGCAGTCGTCGCGCCCGCGCCGGGGCCCGTTCCTGCGCCGGGGCCCGCGCCCGGGCAGGCCGTCGGGTGCGCCGCGAACAAGGTGGCGCCGACGCCGACCAGGGCGGCGGCGGTGAGCAGTCCCGCGGCGGGGGAGGCCGCGGTCGCCAGCAGGCCGACCAGCGCCGGTCCGGTGGTGAAGCTGATCTCGTCGACGATGCCGTCCACCGAGAGCATCGACGAGGTCAACTCCCGGTCACCGTCCGCGAGGCGGATCCAGCGGCTGCGGGAGAGCGGTCCGACCAGCGGGACCGACAGGCCGATCAGCGCGGCGGTGGCGAGCTGCCAGGTGAGCGCGAGTCCGCCCTCGGAGGCGGCGACCAGGGCCACGATGGCGACGGTGTTCAGGGCGGCGGCGACCAGCCCGACGGTGCGCTGCCCGCGCCGGTCGGCCAGCCGTCCGACCATCGGCCCGCCCACGGCCTGGCCGATCGCCAGCGCGCCGGCCACCGCGGACCCCTGCCAGACGCTGCCGCTGTTGCGGGTGACCAGCAGCAGCGTGCCGATCGGGCACATGGCGTTGGGCAGTCGCCCGAGCAGTGACCAGGTCAGGATCCGGCCTCCCGTCAACCGTTTCGCCGAACGGAACTTCTCCACCACGACCATCGGCGAGCACCCCACCCACGGGACCGCCGCGGGCGCCCGCCTCCCGCCGCCGGCCCCCGATCGGAGTCGACGGACCGGCGGGTGGGTCTCGACCGTACGGGCGGGGTGATCATCCGGGTAACCGTGTGATGACCCGGCGCGCTCGATCGGTCACGCCGTGAAGCCTGGAGGAGCGCCCAACATCCCGAGCGGGTCCACCCGGTGGATCGTCCGGTGGATCGTTCGGCGGCGGGTTCCGAAGCGGCGCGCCCGTGACCGGTTTGGCGTGATCCGGCCTGGCGGTGACGCAGTGGATCGAGTACGGGATGGCGCCCGCGATTCCCGGTGGCCGTGCCGCGTGCACCGCTTCCCGCGCCGGCCCCGCGCCGGTCCCGTTCGGCCCGCCCAAGTCCCGTGCGCCCGCCCGCGTCCGCCCCTGCCCGAGCCCATCGACCCGTGCTCGCCCGCGGCACCTCGGCCGGGCCGCGTACCCCCGCCCCGTGCGCCCGCCGTACCCGGGTCGCGCGGCCGCGGCACGGACACCGCCGTCACCTGCCGTACGCCCGCCCGGCCCCGCCGCGGTCGGCCTCAGTCGAGCTTCGTACCCTCGCCCCCGCCGGCCGTACGACCCCGACCTGAGGCGCTCGCCGTACCCTGCTCGCCCTCGCCCGCCCCCGAGCCCGCAGGACCGGAGCCCCCCGCCCCGGAACCCGCGCCCGCCCCGGAACCCGAACCCGCCCCCGCCTCGCCGTCCTCCGGCCGCCGCCGTCCGAGCAACTGCTCGTACTCGGCGCGGACCCGGCGGTCCATGGCGAGCGCGAAGTGGGCGTCCGTGACGGTGCGCGCGAGCGGGCGGACCCGCAGGACGCGTTCGGTGAGCCGGGCCGCCTCGCCCGGTGACAGGGGCGTCTCGCAGGTGAGCGCGCCGAGCAGGTGCTCGCGGACCACCGAGGTGAACAGTTCGGCGATCGCGTCCACGTGCTCCTGGGTACGCCGGCTGGACTCCAGGACGACGGAGAGCGGCACCCCTTCGCGCACCAGCGCGGTGGTGGCGTCCATCAGCCGCCGGCTGACGTGGGTGATGCCGTCCTCCTGGACGGTGATCCACCCCTGGGCGATGGCCTCGGCGGTGTTCTCCTCGGTCAGCTGGTCGCCGAAGGTGTCCTTGAGTTCGTCCCAGTCGAGGTGGGCCGGGGTCTCGTCGGACCAGGGCGCGATGATCGCGTCCTCCAGGCCGATCAGGTCGGCGACGTCGCGCCCGCTCTCGCCGGCGCCGATGAGTTCGGCGATGCCGCCGAGGGTGTGGCCGCGGTCGAGCAGTTCGGCGATGACCCGCAGTCGCGTCAGGTGGGCCTCGCCGTACCAGGCGATCCGTCCTTCCTTGCGCGGGGGCTGGAGGAGTTTGCGTTCGCGGTAGAAGCGCAGCGTCCGGGTGGTGATGCCGGCCGCGTTGGCCAGTTCCTCCACCCGGTACTCGCGTTCTTTGGCCCGGGCCGCTGCTCTGCGCTTCTCCACGGGGCTCAGCATAGGACCGGAGATCCTGGAACCGATGTGGCCGGCCTTCTTCCATCGACTGTCAGCAAGGGCTAACCTGCCAATCGTGCCAGTGATTGCTGGCGCGATTCAGGGGGCTCCCGCCGACGACGTCCGGGCGGTGAGGTCCCGTCGCAGTGCGCACCTCTCGCCCCCACCCTCAGGAGGACGCCGCATGGCATCCAGCAGCAAGCGCCCACGGCCGCGGCAGGCCGCCCCGCACGTGCGGGTGGCGGTGATCGGCTCCGGCTTCGGTGGACTCGGGGCCGGGGTCCGGCTGCGCCGTGCCGGGATCACCGACTTCGTCATCCTGGAGCGCGCGGACTCGGTCGGCGGCACCTGGCGCGACAACAGCTACCCGGGCTGCGCCTGCGACGTGCCCTCGCACCTGTACTCCTTCTCCTTCGCGCCCAACCCCGACTGGCCGCGCAGCTTCTCCGGCCAGCCCGACATCCGCGCGTACCTGGAGAAGGTCGCCGACGTCTTCGGCCTGCGCCCGCACCTGCGCTTCAACACCGAGGTCACCGAGGCCCGCTGGGACGACGAGCGGTCGCACTGGCGGATCACCACCGGCGCGGGGGAGTGGACGGCCGACGCGCTGGTCTCCGCCGCCGGACCGCTCGCCGACCCGCAGATCCCCGACCTGCCCGGCCTGGACACCTTCCCCGGCAAGGTCTTCCACTCCTCCCGCTGGGACCACGACTACGACCTCGCCGGCCAGCGGGTCGCGATGGTCGGCACCGGCGCCTCCGCCGCCCAGATCATCCCCTCCATCCAGCCGGAGGTCGGCCGGCTCACGGTCTTCCAGCGCACCCCGGCCTGGGTCCTGCCGCGCCGTGACCGGGAGATCACCGCCGTCGAGAAGTGGCTGCACGGCCGGCTGCCGGTGACGGCCAAGGTGCGGCGCGGAGCGCTCTTCGCGCTGCGCGAGCTCCAGGTGGACGCCTTCGTCCGGCGGCCCGGCGCGCTGCGGATGGTGCAGCGGGTCGCCGAGCGCCACATCGCCCGGTCCGTCGCCGACCCGGAGCTGCGCGCCCGGCTCACCCCGGACTACCGGATCGGCTGCAAGCGCATCCTGCTCAGCAACACGTACTACCCGGCGCTCGCCGCCGACAACACCGAGGTGGTGGCCTCGGGCCTGCGCGAGGTGCGCGGCTCGACCCTGGTCGCCGCCGACGGCAGCGAGCACGAGGCCGACGCGATCGTCTTCGGCACCGGGTTCCACGTCACCGACATGCCCATCGGGGCCCGGGTGTTCGGTACGGAGGGCACCAGCCTCGCCGAGGAGTGGAAGGGCGGTATGGAGGCGCTGCGCGGTTCCACCGTGCGCGGCTTCCCCAACCTCTTCTTCGTCATCGGCCCCAACACGGGCCTGGGCAACAGCTCGATGATCCTGATGATCGAGTCCCAGCTGAACTACCTGGTCGACGCGCTCACCACGCTCACCTCGGTCGGCGCCACCGCGATGCACCCCACCGCCCGCGCCCAGCGGCAGTGGAACCTCGAACTCCAGCACCGTATGGACCGCACCGTCTGGACCACCGGCGGCTGCCGCAGCTGGTACCTGGACGAGGGCGGCAAGAACACCGTGCTCTGGCCCGCCTCGACCAGCGCCTTCCGCCGGGCCACCCGCCGGGTCGACCTCGGTGAGTACGAGCTGATCATGCGCCGCGACCCCGCCGCGCCGCCGGCCGCCGCCGCCGAGGCCGAGGAGGCCCTGGTATGACCCCGCAGATCCCCGCCGACTGCGTGCCGCCCGTCCCCGCCGAGGAGATGCGGATCCGCTCCGCCGACGGCACCTGGCTGCACACCGAGATCCACGGCCGGGCCGGCGCGCCCACCGTGGTGCTGGCCCACGGCTGGACCTGCTCGATCGCCTTCTGGGCCCCGGTGATCCGCCTGCTCGCCGACTCCTACCGGGTGGTGGCCTACGACCAGCGCGGCCACGGCCGCAGCGACGTCCCGCCGGTCCGGGCCCGCTACTCCACCACCGCCCTCGCCGACGACCTGGAGGCCGTGGTCACCCGGACCGTCCCGGCCGGCGAGCGGGCCGTGCTGGCCGGCCACAGCATGGGCGGCATGACCATCATGGCCGGCGGTCACCGCGCCGCGATCGCCGACCGTACCGCCGCCGCCGTCCTGATCAGCACCGGAGCCGACCGCCTGATCGCCGAACTGCGGGTGCTGCCCGACTCGTTGCGCGCCCCCGCGGTGCGCCGGGTGCTGCACCGGCAGCTGCTGCGCTCCCGGCTGCCGCTGGGCCCGGTCACCGGGATCAGCCGCGCGATCCTCAAGTACGCGACCATGGGCCCCGGTTCACCGGCCGGCCGGGTGCAGGCGACGGCCCGGGTGGTGCACGCCTGCCCGACCGCGGTCCGTGCCCACTGGGCCGCCGTCCTGGAGGAGTTGGACGTCACCGACGGGCTGGCCGAGCTGGCCGCGCCGACCGCGGTGGTGGTCGGTACGGACGACCGGCTCACCCCGCCGGTGCACGCGCACCGGATCGTGGCCGCGCTGCCCGACCCGCAGGGGCTGCTCCTGCTGCCGGGCGCCGGCCACATGTCGCCGGTCGAGCGGCCCGCCGAGGTCGCCGCCGAGATCCGCCGGCTCGCCGACGCCCACCTGGCACCGGCCGGCGAGGACGCCGCGGTACCGGCCGGCGGGGGCGCCGCGGTACCGGCGGAGAAATGCACCGCGGTACCGGCGGAGAAGCACGCCGCAGTACCGGCCGGACGGGACGCCGCCGCGCCGGAGGAGAAGGACGCCGCAGCACCGGAGAGGAAGGCCCTCGCATGAGCATCCCCGTACCGCCGCTGTCCCGTCAGGTCGTGGTCGTCACCGGGGCCGCCCGGGGCGTCGGCGCCGCCCTGGCCCGCAAGGCGGCCGCCCGCGGCGCCAAGGTCGCCCTGGTCGGCCTGGAGCCCGCCGAACTCAAGGCCGCCGCCGCGCTCTGCGGCCCGGACGCCACCTCCTGGGAGGCGGACGTCACCGACGTCGAGGCGCTCACCGCCACCGCGGCCGCGATCCAGGAGCACTACGGACGGATCGACGCGGTCGTCGCCAACGCGGGCATCGCCATCGGCGGCCCCCTGCAGGACAGCGACCCCCGGGCGTACAACCGGGTCATCGAGGTCAACCTGCTCGGCAGCGTGGCCACCGCGCGCGCCTTCCTGCCCGCCCTGGTCGAGAGCCGCGGCTACCTGCTGCAGATCGCCTCGCTCGCCGCGCTGACCCCGGCACCGCTGATGAGCGCGTACTGCGCGAGCAAGGCCGGCGTGGAGTCCTTCGCCCACGCGCTGCGCGGGGAGGTCGCCCACCAGGGTGTCAAGGTCGGTGTCGGGTACCTGAGTTGGACCGACACCGACATGGTGCGCGGGGCCGACCAGGACGCCGTCCTCAAGCAGATGCGGGCCCGGCTGCCCTGGCCGGCGAACAAGACCTACCCGCTCGACCCGGCCGTCGACCGGCTGGTGGCGGGCCTGGCCCGCCGCTCCCCGCACGTCTACGCCCAGCCCTGGCTGCGCGCGATGCAGCCGGTCCGCTGGATCCTCCCGAGCCTGATCGCCACCGTCGGGGCCCGGGACGTGGCCAAGCTCGCGCCGCAGCTCAGGGCCACCGCCGGCACCCGGCTGCGGCCCGTGGGCGCGGGCGGCGAGGCCGACACCGCCGCCCGCGGCGAACGGACCGGCGGCTGACCGCACCGGACGGACCGTGCTCCCGAGCCCGCATCAGCCCCGAGCCCGCACCGGACGCACCGGTGCGGGCTTTCAGGCGGACAGGCGCCGGAGGGTCTCGTAGCCCTGCTGGACGAAGCGGTTGCCGGCGGTGGGGCCCACGTTGGTGAGGGCGGCGACGGCCGATCCGGTCTGCGGGCAGAAGCCGACGAAGGAGGTGAAGCCGCGGGTCGCGCCGGCGTGGAAGAAGTGGTCACGGCCGTCGATCCGGCGGTGGTTCCAGATCAGGCAGAGCCCGTCGTCGGAGCCTGGCAGCCGCAGCCGGGGGCGCTGCACCTCGCGCAGGGCCGGGCCCAACGGGCCGTCCCCGGGGGAGAGATGGGCGCGCAGGTAGCGGAGCATATCGGCCCCGCCGGAGCGGACGGCGGCGGCGCCCGGCAGGCCGGGGATCCGCCAGGACGGCAGCGGCCTGCCCCAGAGGTGGCCGACCGCGCGGCCGGGCCCGTCGGGGAGGCAGCTGGTGGCCGTCAGCCCGAAGGGCCGGCAGATGAGCCGTTCGACCAGTTCCGCGTACGGCGTGCCGGCGGCCTCGGCCAGTAGCCGACCGAGCAGTCCGACGCCGTAGTTGGAGTAGCGCATCCGCTCACCGGGCCGGTGGCGCACGGTGGTTCGGGCGAGCGAGGCGCGCAACTGCTCGTCGCCGAAGGTGGCGTACGGGTTGCTGAGGAAGGCGGGGACGGAGCGCGCCAGCAGTCCGGGTGGCAGTGTGGGCAGCCCCGAGGTGTGGGTGGCCAGGTGCAGCAGCCGGATCGGCCCGCCGACGCGGACGGTGGCCGGCCGCCAGCCGTCCGGCAGGTGCCGTTCGACCGGGTCGGCCGGCCCGACCTCGCCGCGGTCCGCCATCGCGGCGAGCAGCAGGGCGGTGAACGTCTTGCTCACGGAGCCGAGTTCGAACGCGGTGTCCGGGGTGCAGGGCTCGCCGCCGTGGTCGGTCCGGCCGTGACAGTGCACCGCGTCCAGGTCGCCGCGGGCGACCACCAGGGTGACGGCGGTGGCGGACGGTCCCGCGGCCCGGACGAGGCGGTCCAGTCCGGCGCCGCGGAGGTCCAGCCGGGCGGTGTGGAGGTCCGGCGCGGCGGCGAGGTCCGGCCGGGCGGTGTGGAGGTCCACCGGCTCAGGCCGCCGCGGCCGAGCCGCCGAGCACCCGGGAGAGGGTGACGGTGGAGGCCACGACGGCGACCACGGCGGTGTGTTCGTGGTCGGTGAAGGCCCGTGCCGGGTCGTCGTCGACCGGTTCGGTGTCGCGCGGCAGCAGCCCGTCCTCGTGCTGGGCGTCGGCGAGGGCCGCCCAGGCGGCCGGGTCGGCGGCCGGTTCGCCGATGCAGGAGTCGACCGCGAGCAGTTCGCCGACCAGGTCCCACTGGCCGGTCTCCAGCCAGACGTCGATCCAGGCGGGCAGCCAGGCCCGGAGGTGCTCGTACAGCGGCTCGGGCAGCTCGTCGGGCCGGGCGCCCCAGTCGGTGACGTGGAAGACGGTGTGGGTGATGTCGTAGCCGGTCGACCAATCCAGCGCCCACGGTTCGGGGGTGGCGCCGAGCCAGGTGGCGGCGGTGAGGGTCGGCCAGTCGATGCCCTCGCCGAGGCCCACCGTACGGCGGGCGTTGGCCACCGCGAGCCGGCGGTTGGGCAGGTGCTCGACGGCCCGGGCGGCGCGGAGCCGGGCGAGCGAGGCGAGCAACTCGTCCATGGCGGGGTGTCGTTGGCCCGCCCGGACGAAGTGGGCGTAGGTCTCCAGCGGGTCGGTGAGGGTGGGGTAGCGCAGCTGCCGGTCGTAGAGCAGGTCGCCCTCGCGCAGTTGGGCCCAGGAGAACGCGAGCAGTTCGCGGGCGGTCCGGGTGTCGGCCGGTCCGGCGACCCCCTCACGCAGCACCAGGGACCCGGCCAGCGCGGACTCGCCCAGCGGCTTGTAGACGTTGTCGGGGTCGGCGAGGTCGATGGTGACGTCGTCCGGCAGTCGGCCGCGGCCGCGCTCGTGGTTGGCGTGCAGCCAGGCCATGGCCCGGGAGCCGAGCTGCTGGAGGGTGGCCAGCGGGGCGGCGGCGGTCATGCCGGTGCTCCGTTCGACAGCCTTGCGGCGATGGCGAGTTCGAGGGCGGTGCGGGCGCTGCCGTCGCCGACCTGGACGATCCGCCGCAGCAGCGGCTCGACCTCCAGTGGCAGCGGCACTCCCTGCGATTCGGACCAGGCGAGCCAGCGGGTCAGCCGGGCGGCCATCCGGTGGTCGCGGCGCAGCATCGAGCGGACGGCGCCCCGGGAGAGGTCCAGGGTGTGGGCGCGGGCGGTGCGGTGGACCGGTCCGTCGAGGCCGGGCAGGGCCAGCGCGGAGAGCCGGGCCATCCGGACCGACCACTCCTGCCAGGCGTACGGCCGGGGCCCGGGGACGGGTTCGGGCGGCGGGACGGGGTGGCCGAGCAGGTGGCCGGTGGCCCAGTCCTGCCAGGCGGCGACCTGGGCGGCGCTGTCGGCCGCCTCGACGGCGGGCGGTTCGAGGACGGCCGGTTCAAGGACGGCCGGTCCAAGGGTGGGCGGTTCGAGGGGGGGAGGGTAGGCCGGGGCCGGGTGCGCCGGAGCGGGGAAGGCCTCCCGGGCCTCGGCGAGGAGCAGTGCGGTGGGCCCGTCCGGTTCCCGCCCGGCGAGCAGCCGCGGGGCGAGCAGGTCCGGCCCGAGCACCCGGACGGCGGCCAGCAGTGGCTTCCGGGAGGATCCGGGGGCCGGGTCGTCGGCGAGCGCGCCCGTACCCCCGACGCCCCGCAGGGCGTCGAGGGTGCGGCCCGCCACCCGCTCGACTGCCGCGGCGTACTCGTCGCGGAGGGAGGTTTCGGCGAATGGCATGGCGGAGTCGGTCTCCTTCGAACGGGCCTGGTGGCCGGCGGGTCCGGCGGCCGGCCAGGGGTCCGGCGGCCGGTCGCGGCCCGGCGGCCGGGGCGGCTACCGGGTGCCCTTCTCCTTGGGCAGCTTCGGGGAGGCCGCCAGCAGCAGGCCGAGAAGCAGCACGCCTGCGGCTTCGGGGCGGTACGTGGGCGCGTCGCTGACGGCGGCCTCGTCCTCCCTCATCAGCATGCCGAGCGCATCGGCCTCGGCCGGCGTCGCGAGCGGGGCCCGCGTGGTGCGGATGGACTGAGCAAGCATCGGGTGCCTCCTCGTCGTTGACGTCATCACCGTTCAGGCGATGCCCCTTCATCGACGATACGCACACGAACGGTCTGGCGCCACCCCTTCACGTTCCGTCACCGATGTCACCCTGCGCGGCCGTCCGGTCCGTGGACGTGGTCACCCGCACCGCGCAGACGTAGTTACCCGCGCCCGGCGGACGTGGTCACCCGCACCCCGCAGGCGCAGCCACCGCACCCCGTGGAAGTGGCCGTCCGCACCCGCTCCAGTGGGTACGGTCAGGGGCATGACCACTGCCTTGATCACCGGCGCGACCGCCGGCATCGGAGCCGCGTTCGCCCGCCGGCTCGCCCGGAGCGGCTACCGGCTCGTCCTGGTCGCCCGGGACACCCAGCGGCTGGAGCGCGCCGCCGACGACCTCTCCTCCACCTACGGCGTCGACGTGGAGGTGCTCACCGCCGACCTCGCCGCCGAGGAGGGCATCGCCTCCGTCGAGGCCCGGCTCGCGGACGCCGAGCGGCCGGTGGACCTGCTGGTGAACAACGCCGGCTTCGGCAACAAGGGCGCCTTCCTCACCGTCCCGCTCCAGGCCGAGCTCGACATGCTGAAGGTGCACGTCGAGGCGATCCTGCGGCTGACCACCGCGGCCCTGCCCGGCATGCGCGAGCGCGGCCGCGGTGCGATCGTCAACGTCGCCTCGGTGGCGGCCTTCCTGCCGCGCGGCACGTACGGGGCGAGCAAGGCCTGGGTGGTCAGCTTCACCCAGGGCGTGCTGCGCGACCTGGGCGGCAGCGGGGTGCGGATGATGGCGCTCTGCCCGGGCTTCACCCGGACCGAGTTCCACGAGCGCGCGGGCATGGGCACGGGCAACATCCCGTCCTGGGGCTGGCTGTCCGCCGAGCGGGTGGTCGAGGAGGCGATGCGCGACCTGGTCCGCGGCCGTTCGTTGTCCGTGCCGGGCAAGCGGTACAAGCTCGCGGTGGCGGTGGCCCGGCTGCTGCCCGTGGGCGGCCTCGGCGGGATCTCCTCCAAGGCGGCGCGCACCTACCGGACGGACTGAGCGGGGGAGCGGTGGGCGGCCGCCCGGGTGGGATCGGAGGGAAGTCTCAATATTAGCTTCGCTAACTATGAGCTTTTCTCGCTATGCTGGCGGCGGCCGCCCGTCCGCATGCCCGCGCCCGTTCGCGGGCCCCTGCCCGGGAGGCGTCCGACGTGCGGGCCGAGCCCCGTGCGCCCTCCGACGTGCGGGCCGAGCCCCGTACGCCCTCCGACGTGCGGGCCCGCGCCCGCGCGCCGCCCTACCGCTCGTCCGAACCAGGGAGACCCGCCCTTGAGGCCCGACGGCATCCGATGGACCCCACCCGCACGTACCGAGGACGAACCCCGGCCCCCGGCCCAGCTGCGCCGCATCCTCGCGCTGTTCCGCCCCTACCGGGGACGGCTCGCGACCGTCGGACTGCTGGTGGCGGCCTCCGCGGTCGTCTCGGTGATATCGCCGTTCCTGCTGCGCGCGGTGCTCGACACCGCGATCCCGCAGGGCCGTACCGGGCTGCTCACCGCGCTCGCCCTCGGCATGATCGCCGCCGCCGTGGTCAACAGCATCTTCAACGTGGTGCAGACGCTGATCTCCACCACCGTCGGCCAACGGGTCATGCACGACCTGCGCACGGCCGTCTACTCCCACCTCCAGCGGATGTCGCTGGCCTTCTTCACCCGCACCCGCACCGGCGAGGTGCAGTCCCGGATCGCCAACGACATCGGCGGGATGCAGTCCACCGTCACCTCCACCGCCACCTCGCTGGTCTCCAACTTCACCGGTGTGATCGCCTCCGTCGTCGCGATGATCGCCCTGGACTGGCGGCTGACCGTGGTCTCGCTGCTGCTCCTGCCGGTCTTCGTGTGGATCAGCCGCCGGGTCGGCACCGAGCGCAAGCGGATCACCGCCGAGCGGCAGAAGCAGCTGGCCGCGATGAGCGCGGCGGTCCAGGAGTCGCTGTCGGTCAGCGGCATCCTGCTCGGTCGCACCATGGGCCGCTCCGACTCGCTCTCCCGCGAGTTCACCGAGCAGTCCGACCAGCTGGCCGAACTGGAGGTGCGCTCCAGCATGGCCGGCCGCTGGCGGATGAACACCATCCACATCGTGATGGCCGCGATGCCGGCGCTGATCTACTGGGCGGCCGGGCTGGCCGCGGCCGGCGGCGAGCCGATCGTCTCCATCGGCACCCTGGTCGCCTTCGTCTCGCTCCAGCAAGGACTGTTCCGGCCCACCGTCAGCCTGCTCTCCACCGGCGTCCAGGTGCAGACCTCGCTCGCGCTGTTCCACCGCATCTTCGAGTACCTGGACCTGCCGGTCGAGATCGCCGAGCCCGAGCGGCCGGTGCGCCTCGACCGCGTCGCCGGCGACGTCGCCTTCGAGGGCGTGGACTTCCGCTACGACCCGGCCCAGGAGCGGCCCACGCTCTCCGGCGTCGACCTCAAGATCCCGGCCGGCAGCTCGCTCGCCGTGGTCGGCGGCACCGGCTCCGGCAAGACCACGCTCAGCTACCTCGTCCCGCGCCTGTACGACGTGACCGGCGGCCGGGTCACCATCGACGGCGTCGACGTGCGCGAGCTCTCCTTCGACACGCTCGCCCGGGCGGTCGGCGTGGTCTCCCAGGAGACCTACCTGTTCCACGCCTCGGTCGCCGACAACCTGCGCTTCGCCAAACCGGACGCCACCGACGGCGAACTCGTCGCAGCCGCCCGCGCCGCCCAGATCCACGACATGATCGCCGGGCTGCCGGACGGCTACGACACCCTGGTCGGCGAGCGCGGCTACCGCTTCTCGGGAGGGGAGAAGCAGCGCCTCGCGCTCGCCCGGACCATCCTGCGCAACCCGCCCGTGCTGATCCTCGACGAGGCCACCAGCGCCCTGGACAACCGCACGGAACGCGCCGTCCAGGAGGCCATCGACACCCTGGCCGCCGGCCGCACCACCATCACCGTCGCGCACCGGCTCTCCACGGTCCGCGCCGCCGACCGGATCATCGTCCTGGACGGCGGCGAGGTGGTGGAACAGGGCACCCACGAGGAACTGGTCGAGGCGGACGGGCGGTACGCGGCCCTGCTGCGCCGCGAGGCCCCGGTCGCCGTCGGCTGAGCCGGCGGGAGGAGCCGGCGGGAGGAGCCGGTGCGTGGGGCCGGGCGCGGCGGCCGGGCATGGAGGCGGGCGCGGGGGCGGAGCGTGGGAGCCGGTGGGCAGGGGCGGCCGGAGCCCGGGGGCGGAGCGGGGACGGGTCAGGCGGCCTTGGGGATCTCGTTGTAGTTCTCCGCGACCTCCTGGCCCGAGAGCTCCTGGATCGCCCGCATCACCTCGTCGGTCACCTGCCGGCGCGCCTTCGCCGAGCGGGCCTGCCCGTGCAGCTCGTCGAAGTGCAGCGGCTCGCCGAACCTCACCGTCACCCTGCGGATCCGCGGCACCCGCTTGCCGACCGGCAGGATGTCCTCCGGGCCCTCCAGCGCCACCGGCACCACCGGGACGCCGGCGGTCAGCGCCAGCCAGGCCACGCCGGTCTTGCCCCGGTACAGCCGCCCGTCCAGCGAGCGGGTGCCCTCGGGGTAGATGCCGAAGGCCTTGTCCGCCTCCAGGATCTCCAGCGCCGACTCCAGCGAGGCCTGCGCCGAGCGGTAGGTGCCGCGCTCGACCGGCACCGCGCCGATCGCCTCGAAGAACCCGCGGGAGAGCCGGCCCTTGAACCCGGTGCCGGTGAAGTACTCGGCCTTCGCCAGGAAGTGCACCCGGCGCGGCGCGGTGAGCGGGATGACCACGCTGTCGATGAACGAGAGGTGGTTGCTGGCGAGGATCACACCACCCTTGCGCGGCACGTTCTCCAGACCCTGGATGTCCGGCCGCCAGATCGCGCGCGCCAGCGGTTTCAGCACCAGCCTGGTGACGAGGTCGAGCAAGGTCCCTCCCTGGAATGACGCCCGGGAGGTGCCCGGGCTGAACGTGCGACGTCATCGCTGGCCCGGTCGGGCCGAGATCAGAACCGCAGACTACGACACCCACCCCCGCGCACGTCCACTCCCGGGAACCGTGGCGCTCACCACGGGCGGGTAGGGTACGGCCGTCGGAAAGACAGAACCAGCAGCACCTCGGCCGTACGCAGGACGGCTCCCTCAGGAGGGGAAACCCATGGCAGACATCGAGACCATCCGCGCGGCCTTCGACAAGTACGACGTGAACGGCGACGGCCGGATCACCGCGGCCGAGTACGCCAAGGTGGCGCACGAGCTGGGCGACGTGACCACGTCCATCTCGGTCGCCGAGGCGATCATCGCGCAGATGGACACCAACCACGACGGCGAGCTCACCTTCGACGAGTTCCTGGCCGCCCGCCAGGGCTGAGCCCCGTCGGCGGGGTCCGCGCCACCACGGCGTGGGCCCCGCCGTGGTGTTTCCGCGGGCGTCCGCACGCCGGGCCCGTGGTTTCCGGTGGCCGGGCGTGCGGCGCCCGCCCCGGGTCAGCCCTTCGCCGGGAGGACCCGGCGCACCCCGCGCTTGATCCCGCGCGGCAGCTGACCGGTGCGCCGCAGCTCCGCGTACGCGATCCGCGAGCCGCGCGCCGCCAGCCGGTACTGCACGCCGCGCAGCCCGCCCGGGAAGCGGTAGCCGGCCGGGCGGTGGCGCGCGAAGTGCTCGCCGATCCGGCGGAAGAAGTCCTTGCGCAGCTCCACCGGGACCAGCCCGGGGGTGTCGTAGACGGTCAGCGCCTGCTTCACCGTGCGGTCGAAGACCAGCGTGCGCAGCGCGTCCGGCACCGGACGGCCGCTCTCGGCGGCCCGGTCCAGGAACGCGAAGATCGCGTCGTACTGGGCGAAGGCGTCCGCGTGCTTGGGCGAGGAGGTGGCGGTGATCGCCCCGGCCCGGCCGCGCCGGTAGTTGTAGCAGGACCGGTCGAGGTAGCGCAGCCGGCGGGCGGTCAGCAGCGCCGGGTAGGTGACCGAGATGTCCTCGTAGTAGCCGCGCCCGAAGGAGACCCCGAGGCCGCGCAGGAACTCGTGCCGGAACACCTTGTTCCACACCGACATCACGGTCCGGAACAGCGGCGGGTGCTCGGCCAGGGTGCAGCCGCGCTCCAGCGGGGAGCCGGCCAGCACGTGCCGCCAGGGGTTGGGCTCGGTCCCGTCGTCCGGGTAGACGTGGTCGAAGCCGGTCAGCAGCACGTCGGCGGGGACGTCCAGGCTCCGCTCGGCCTCCAGCTCCGCCAGGATCGCCGTGACCGTGCCGTCGGGCAGCCAGTCGTCGCTGTCCACGAACCAGACGTACTCGCCCCGTACCTCGGGCAGCGCGGCGATCCGGGCGCCGCCGAGGCCCTGGTTCTCGGTGAGATGCATCACGCGCAGGCGGGGGTCGCGGGCGGCGTACTCGTCCAGGATCGCGCCGCAGCCGTCGGGGGAGAGGTCGTCGACGGCGATCACCTCGAAGCGCGACTCCTCGGCGGGAGCGGTGTCGAGGATGGAGCCGAGGCAGCGCGGCAGGTAGCGCTCCACGCCGTGGACGGGGAGCACGAGACTGAGGAGGACTGGCACGGGCGCAGAGTCTACCGAGCCGGTGGAACCGCCCGGGCGGCGCGTGAACGGAAGGCCGGGCAGGGGGCCGTGGATGGGCGGGACGTCCATCGGCGGGGACCCGGAACCGCCGGTGCCGCGCCCTGAACAGGGCGGCACCGGCAGCCTGGTGGCGATCCGGCCGACCCTCTACGACCGACCGCCGGTCCGTACACCCCGACGAGCCGGGCCGCCGCAGCGTCGAGGCGGCCGGGCAGTGACTCGCTGCGAGTGTCGGAGTCCTTCATTCGTTCATCAGTCGAACAGATCCCGGGCGGCGGCCCGCGCTGTCGGCTGACGAGAGAGATATTGCTTGGAGGTTTGAGCGGAGTCAATCCCTCGGATGTGTTCACTTCCTGAATTCATCATGGAGAGCCCCCGTCACCGGCTGTCCCCTTATATGCGCGGAGCGCTCCACGGCCGGTGCGAGGCCGTTCGGCGGCCCCGCGCGGCCGGCCGGACCTCCCGCGCGCCCGGCGCGCGCGAGGCCCGGTGAGCGCCGGGCCGGTGCCCCCGGACCCCACTGACCCCGGCGACGGTCGTGCACCATCATTGATGCCTAGTCGTGACCGGGGTGGGCGACCCCTGGTGCAACGTCAGTTCTCGCCGCACGGTACGGTGGCAGAACACCAGGACGGTTGCGCGAAGGCCGTCTGTCACGGATAGTCTTCGCCTCACGGCCCTGGCGCCTCGTAGGGGTGGGAAATCAGATGGAACACATGCAAGTGCGGACTCGGCCCCGTGTGCCGGCGATCCAGTGCGGCGTCGGCACGACCGGCCGCCGGATCGAGCGTCACCTGGCCGTGCTCGGCGCGCCCGCACTCCCGGCGGTGGACACCGCCGAGGCGCTCGGGCTGATAAGGGAGCTGACGCCGCGCGGCGCCGGCACCCCGGCCAAGCAGCGCCGTCACGCACGGGTGTCGCTGCTGGCCCCGCTGCGCCGACTGCGCCGGAGCCTCTTCGGCGGACGGCACTGAGTCACCCCGGGTAGCCGGCCCCAGGCCGCCGTGCCCGGACCCAGCCCGACGGCCCACCGGACCGTCGGGTCTTCGGCGTGTCCGCGCCCGGGCCGAAGCCGTCCGATCCGTCCCGAACCGTCCACTCTAGGGCACCGTGCCTCTGTGGCACGGGGTGTTCCACCAGGTCGGCGAGGCTGACCACCCGGGCCCGCCGCGGTCGGCCAGGATGGCGGCATGGCCGACAACACCCATCCCAGCGGCAGCACCCTCCACTCCTCCACCTTCCACTCCGCCACCTTCGAGATCACCACCGGCAGCCACGAGGTCGCGCTCGACATCACCGACCGCTGCGCCGCCTTCCTCGACCAGAACGCCACCGGCCGCGACGGCCTGCTCAACGTCTTCGTCCCGCACGCCACGGCGGGCATCGCCGTCCTGGAGACCGGGGCCGGCAGCGACGAGGACCTCCTCGCGATCCTGCGCGACCTGCTGCCGGCCGACGACCGCTGGCGCCACCGCCACGGCAGCCCCGGCCACGGCCGCGACCACGTGCTGCCCGGCCTGGTCGCCCCGCACGCGACACTGCCCGTCATCGGCGGACAACTCGCGCTCGGCATCTGGCAGTCCGTCGTCCTGATCGACACCAACGGCGACAACCCGCGGCGCTCGGTGCGGCTCAGCTTCCTGGGCTGAGGACGGCCGTCGGCCCCGGGCGGGCAGCCGCGAGGCGGCGCGGGCCCGGGGCCGTGGAGGGTCAGCGGACGTGCGTGGCCACCGCCGTGAGGTAGCGCTCGATCGCCAGGTGCTGGCAGAGCAGCGACACCGGGCGGCCGAGCCGCGCGTACCAGGCGTCCAGCCGGGAGAACGCGCTGACCTCGAACCACACCTCGCCGTCCTCGTCCATGCTCACCAGGAACGCCTCCTCGCCGCACTCCGGATGCCCCGGCAGCGTCCCGTACGCGAAGCCGATCCGCCGGCCCGGCTCGTCGACGCGCCAGACCACCCGGCACGGGATCACCAGCCGGGGCCGGCGCAGCCCCGGCAGGCCGAGGCGCAGCAGGACGGTCGCCCCGGGCTCGGCCGGCGCGTGCGGGTACACGGCGAAGCCCGTCCCCAGCTGGGCGCCCCAGTCCAGGACGTAGCGCCCGGCCCGCTCCAGCACCTCCGGCCCCCGGCCGAGGTGCACCCGGCGCCGCAGCCAGGCGTACCCCTCCGGCAGCGCCCCGCCCCGGGTGGCGCCCACCTCGGGGTACGTCGGCGCGGTCGCCCGTGCGGCGAGGAGCCGCCGGTACAGCGGGGTGCCGGGGCCGGGGACGAAGGCGGGGCCGGGGACGGCGGGCGTGAGGTCGGCCGTGGGTTCGGCGGCCGTGGGTTCGATGGGCGTGGATTCGAGCACCCGGCCACCGTAGCGCCGCCCCCGTGCGCCCTTGCGGTGAGGTACGGGTACGGAGTAGGAAGATCTGCATGAGCGATGTGCCACGCGAGGACGTGCCGGGTGACCGGATGCCGGGCGACGACGGCGCGCCGGTGTGCGCCCTGGCCCCCGTCGGGGCGGTCCGGGCGCTGACGCACGACCCGGCGCTGACCGGGCCGCACGCCGACTGCGTGCTGTGCGGCGAGCCGACCGAGCTGCCGGCGGACGAGCGGGGCGGCACGCTCTGCCCGGTCTGCGCCTGGCAGCAGGCGCAGCGGATCGCCTGCTCGGGCTGATCCGGCGCGGAGCGGCGTCGAGCGGCGCCGTTCGGGGGCGGGCCTCCAGCGGGGCGGGCCTCCTCAGGCCCCTCAGGCGTCCTCCCGGCCGACCAGGCCGAGGGTGGAGCCGTTGCGGCCCTTGCGGACCATCAGCTGGGCGGGGATGCGGCTGCGCAGGTCGGCGACGTGGCTGACGATGCCGACCGCCCGGTCGCGCTCCCGCAGGCCGTCCAGGACGTCCATCACCTCCTCCAGCGCCTGTTCGTCCAGCGTGCCGAAGCCCTCGTCGATGAAGAGGGTGTCCAGCGGCATGCCGCCCGCCTCGTCGGTGACCACGTCGGCGAGGCCGAGGGCCAGGGCGAGGGAGGCGAAGAAGCTCTCGCCGCCGGAGAGCGTGGCGGTGTCGCGCTCGGTGCCCGTCCAGGCGTCCACCACCCGCAGGGCCAGGCCGGAGCGGCGGTTGCCGGTGCCCCGGTCGTCGCTGTGGACGAGGGTGTAGCGGCCGCCGGACATCCTCACCAGCCGGGCGCTGGCCGCCGCGGCGACCTGCTCCAGCCGGGCGGCCAGCACGTACGACTCCAGGCGCATCCGCAGCCGGTTCTCGTGGGAGGTGCCGGCGGAGAGCATGGCGAGCCGGTTGATCCGGTGGAAACGGGCCAGCGCGGGGGCGAGCGAGGCGGCGAGTTCGGCGAGCTGGGCGCCGATCGCGACCAGCGCCGTACGCCGCTCGCGGGCCGCGTCCTGGACGGCGTGCGCCTGACGGAGCCGGTCGGTGGCCGCCCGCAGCCGGGCCTCGGCGCCGGGCACGTCGGCCGGGGGACACGCGGCCGCGTCCTCCAGCTCGGGGTCGGCCAGCTGCTGCTCGACCGCGGCCAGGGCCGAGCGGTGCCGCTCCAGCCGCTCCTCCAGATCGGCGAGCTCGCGGGGCGGCAGCAGGACGGCCCGGGCCTCCTCGGCGCTCGGGAACCCGGCCCGCACCGCGGCCCGGGCGAGCTCGTCGTCGGCGTCCTTGAGGCGGGCGGCCGTCTCGGCGCCGGCCCGCGCGGCGTCGGCGAGCGCGGTCACCGCCTCGGCGAGCCCGGCCAGGGTGGCCGACAGCCCGGCCACCGAGGGCGCGTCGCCCCGGGCGGCGGCGACCCGTTCGGCCAGCTCCCGCTCCTCGGCGCGCAGTCGTTCGATCGTCGTGGTGAGCCCCGCGATGTGCTCGCCGGCCTCGCGCAGCCGGTTCTCGTACCGGTGCTGTTCGTCGGTCAGTCGCTCCAGTTCGCGGCCCACCGTGCCCAGGCCGTCGGCCGCACGCAGGGCCGTGCGGTGCTCCTCCTCCAGCGCGCGGAGCGCGTCCGTGAGCCGGTCGGCGCTCTCGGCGCCGGCCGCGCCGTCGGCGGCGGCGCGCTCCACCCGGAGGCCGCTCAGCCGCTGCTCGGCGGTGTGCAGGGCCTGCTCGGCGGCGGTCTGGGCGGCGCGGGCCCGGTCCTCGTCGGCCGGGCCGACCCGTTCGCCGGCGGCCCGGGCGGGTGCCGGGTGCTCGGGGGAGCCGCAGACCCGGCAGGACTCGCCGGCGGTGAGGCCCTCGGCCAGCTCGGCGGCCATCCCGGCGAGCCGGCGCTCGCGCAGCTCCTGGCCGTGCTCGCGGGCGTCGAGCGCGGCGGTCCGCAGGTCCAGCGCCCGGCGCTCGGCCTGCTCGACCTCGTCGCGCAGCGCGTCCCGGCGGCGGGCGGCGGCCAGCCGCCCGGCGACCTCGGTGCGGCGGACGTCCAGCTGTTCGACCCGTGCCGCGGCGGCCCGGGCGGTGTCCTGCTCCTCCTGGAGCACGGTGAGCCGGCCGTCGAACTCGGTCAGCCAGTCGCGGGCGTCCTCGGCCATGTCCTCGGCGCGGCGCCGTTCGGCCTCCAGACCCAGCCGCTCGCGGCCGCGTTCGTCGCGGCGCCGCTCCTCGCGCCGGACCTCCTCCAGCCGGACCACCTCGGCGCGCAGCCGCAGCCCGGCCTCGGTGAGCTCGGCGGTCTCGGCCCGCGCGAGCGCCGGACCCTCGGGGTGCGGCGCGCCGGCCAGCGCCGCCCGCCGCCGCTCCTCGTCGCGCCGCGCGGACCGGTGGGCCTCGGCGGCGTGTTCCCGCAGCCGCAGCACCGACTCCACGCCGAGCGCGGCCTGCGCGGCGGCCAGCCGTCGGCGGTCCCCGGTGAGCGCCGTCCCGGCCTCGGCCAGCCCGGCGGCCCGGTGCACCGCGTCCTGGTGGCGGCGCTGGCGGGCGGCGAGCCCGTCGGCCTCGGCCCGGGCCCGCTGGGCCTCGCGGTGCCGGTGCTCGGCGCCGGCCAGGGCGGCTTCGGCGACCGTGAGCTGCTCGGCGGCGCCGACCCGCAGCACGGCGGCCCAGCCGAGCACGTCGGAGGTGACGTCCCCGGTGATCCGGTCGGGCTCGTCCCCGTCCGGCAGCAGGTCGGCGGCGGGCTCGCCGAACGGGCCGGCGGCCTGCTCGGCCCGGCTGACCAGATCGCGCAGCCGGCGGCGGCCGGTCTGCACGGCGGCCTCCTGGGCCCGCCGCCGCTCGGCCAGCCAGGACTCGACCTGGCCGAAGCGCTCGGTGTCGAAGAGCCGGTTCAGCAGCTTGCCGCGCTCGGCCGAGTCCGCGCGCAGGAAGCGGGCGAAGTCGCCCTGCGGCAGCAGCACCACCTGGCAGAACTGCTCCCGGCTCATCCCGATCAGCCGGTGGATCTCCTCGCCGGCCTCCTGGTGCGACTTGCTGATCGGCTGCCAGCCGGGGGTGCCGTCGCCGCAGTCGGCGACCCACTCCTTCAGCAGGGTCTGGGCGCGCTCGGTGGTCAGGCCGGAGCGGCCGCCCTTCTTCGGGCGCAGCTGCTCGGGCAGCCGGATGACCTGCAGCCGGCGCCCGCCGAGCGTCAGCTCCAGCCGCACCTCGGTCAGCCGGGCCGGGTCCGCGTGGTCGCTGCGCAGCCGGTTGGCGCGCCGGGCGCCGGGGACCTCGCCGTAGAGGGCGAAGCAGACGGCGTCCAGCACGCTGCTCTTCCCCGCCCCGGTCGCGCCGCGCAGCAGGAACAGGCCGCCCGAGGCGAGCGCGTCGAAGTCGACCCGCTGGGTGCCGGCGAACGGGCCGAAGGCGGTGACCGTCAGGTGGTGCAGTCTCATCGGGGCAGCTCCGCCCTGCGGTCGGTGGTCTCACGGACGTGCTCGAAGCCCTCGCGGAGCCAGTCCAGCTCCTCCCGCTCCGGCTCGACGCCCGGGCGGACGTGCCGCAGGAACCCCTCGGCGATCTCCAGGTCGGCGCGGCCGCTGACCCGCGCCGCGTAGGAGGGGGAGGCGTCGCTGTCGGTGCCCGCCGGGTCGAACAGCAGCTGGAGGGTGTGCGGGAAGCGCTTGCGCAGCCGCTCCATGGGATCGCTCGGGCGGCCGGGGTCGGTCAGGGTGGCCTGCACCCAGGAGTCCTCGTCGGCGGTGTACTTCTCGTCGGTGAGCAGCTCGTCGAGGGTGCCGCGCAGCCGGGCGAGCCTGCGCGGCCGCGGGCAGGGGACGCGTTCGGCGGCGACCGAACCGTCCGCCGCGAGGTCGACCAGCCACATGGACTTGCGGTGGTCCGCCTCGGAGAAGGAGTAGGCGAGCGGCGAGCCGCTGTAGCGCAGGTGCGGGGCCAGGGTCTGGCAGCCGTGCAGATGGCCGAGGGCGGCGTAGTGCACGCCGTCGAAGACCGAGGCGGGCACGACGGCGACCCCGCCGACCGCGATGTCGCGCTCGCTGTCGCTGGCCTCGCCGCCGGTGACGAAGGCGTGCGCCAGCACCACCGCGCGCGTGCCCTCCGGCCGTCCGGCCAGGTCGGCGCGGACCCGGTCCATCGCCGCGCCGAGCACCGCCGCGTGCCCACCGCGCTCCAGCCCGAACCGGTCCCGGACCAGCGCGGGCTCCAGGTACGGCAGCCCGTACACCGCGACCGGCCCGTGCGCGTCCGCCAGCAGGACGGGCTCGGCGCACCCGTCGGGGTCGGTGCGCAGGTGGATCCCGGCCCGGCCGATCAGCCCGGCGCCCACGCCCAGGCGGCGGGCCGAGTCGTGGTTGCCGCTGATGAACACCGTCGGCACGCCCAGGTCCGCCAGCCGGTGCAGCACGTCGTCGAACATCGCGACCGCCTCCAGGCCGGGCAGCGCGCGGTCGTAGACGTCCCCGGCGACCAGCACGGCGTCGACGCGCTCGGCCTCGACCACCGTCACCAGGTGATCGAGGAAGGTGCGTTGGGCGTCGTGGAGGCTCTCCCGGTGGAACGAACGGCCGAGGTGCCAGTCGGAGGTATGCAGCAGTCGCATGGTCCCCGACCATAACGGGCGCCACCGACACCGCGGGCCGGAACGGGACTCCCACCCGTCCCTCGGCCGGGCCGGGGATGTCACCGAGGGTCGATTGTCAGTGACGGAGTGTATGTTCCCGGTCGTCGGTGGAGCCGGGGCCTGCGGGGTCTGCGGGGCTCGGCGCGTCGGTGAGTCCCTCGGTGAGGGCCGAGGGATGAGGGAGAGGAGAGGCAATGTCCGTGGTTTCCCGTTCGGTGGTGGCCGGGGTGTCCCGGGTGGTCGGATCGGTCGCGCGCGGCCTGCGGGGGCGCGTGGGGGTGAGGGGGCGCGCGGCCGGTCATGCGGAGGCGTGCCGCTCGCGGGCGCGCCGGCCCGAGGCGGGGCGACCGGAGCCCGGGCGTCCGGACGCGGGGAGACCCGGTGGGCGG
>NZ_JBSGFD010000111.1:0-28315 GCF_053603215.1 Kitasatospora sp. NPDC004240
CTCGGTCCGGCGGGCCCGCGCCGCCGTGACCGCCCGCGCGCGGCCCGCCGGGGGACTGGCTAGTGTGGCGAATCGGGACAAAACTCACCGATCGCCGCACGAGAGGGCAGGAGAGATGGCCGCGCTACCAGAGGGCACACCCTGTTGGGCCGACGCGATGTTCAAGGACCTGGAGGGTGCCAAGGCGTTCTACGGCGACGTCCTCGGCTGGACCTTCGGCGAGAGCTCCAGCGAGTACGGCAACTACACCCAGGCGTACTCGGGCGGCAAGGCGGTGGCCGCGATCGTCCCCCCGATGCCCGGCGGCGAGGACACCCCGTCCGCCTGGTGCCTCTACCTCGCCTCGGCGGACGCCGCCGCCACCGCCGAGAAGATCCGCGCCGAGGGCGGCGAGGTGCTGATGGGGCCGATGCCGGTCGGCGAGTTCGGCACCATGGTGATCGCCAAGGACCCGGGCGGCGTGGTGTTCGGCGTCTGGCAGGCCGGCACCCACGAGGGCTTCGAGAAGCGCGGGGAGCCCGGCGCCTTCGCCTGGGCCGAGGTGCTCACCCGCGAGGCCGGCCACGCGGACGCGTTCTTCCCCGCCGTCTTCCCGTACGGCGTGAAGCGGCTCGACGACGAGAAGGTCGACTACCGGCTGTTCTACATCGGCGAGGAGCCGGTCCTCGGCCGGATGAGCATGGGGCCGGACGAGCTGCCGCCCGAGGCGCCCTCGTACGTCAGCGTGCTCTTCGCGGTCCGCAACTGCGACGAGGCCGTGGCGAAGAGCACCGAACGCGGCGGCAAGCTGCTGTCCGGGCCCATGGACAGCCCGTACGGCCGCTTCGCGGCGCTCGCCGACCAGCAGGGCGCGGCCTTCGGGGTGATCGACCTGGGGCTGACGGCGGGCGAGGTGCCGAGGACGGTCGACGTGGCGTGAGCCCCGCCGGGGCGCCCGGTCCACAGCGCCGGTCCGCCGGTCCGTACGGGAAGGCCCGGCGGACCGGCGTGACCCGGGAGTTTTTCGGGCCCCGGCGTCTCACCCGGCGGTGGCGGCGGCCTGGGCGTCCAGGGCGGCGCGCAGCCACTCGTGGGAGGCGCCCATGTTCGGGCCGTCCGCCGGGGCGGTGAGCTCGCCCGCGAGCTGCCAGTACCGGTCGACGACCGGGTCCACGGTGAGGGTGAGCAGCCCGCCGAGCCAGTGCCGGAACCCGGGGGTGTCCGGGACGTCCAGCGACCGGGCGTGGGCGGCGACGAAGCAGTCCAGCGCGTCCCCGCCGGCCGGGGCCCGCCCGGCCCCCAGATCGGTCGCGGCCAGTGCGTACGCCTCGCCGAGGGCCTCGTACAGCAGGTCCGGCCGGTAGCCGCCACCGGGCAGTTCGGCGGACGGGCGGCACCGGTCGAGTCGCGCCTGCCCCTCGGTGCTCAGGGCGTGCAGCCGGGCGAAGGCCAGCACCTGCCCGGGGGTCGGGTCGGCCGGGGGCTGCGGGACCGCCTCCTCCAGGATCGCGGAGAGCAGCCGGGGAGGCAGTCGCAGCGGCAGGGTCCGGCGCCAGAACCGGGCCATCGCGGTGGTGTCCGGCGGGGTGCTGATCGAGCCGATCAGCCGCAGCCGCTCCGGCCGCTCCTCGGGCGGGCTGTCGTGGACCAGCTGCAGGGCGGCCTCCCGCCAGCGCAACGCGGACAGCTGGGAGCCGAGTTCGCGCAGCTGCCGGGCGAGCACGTCCTCCAGCGCGTCCTCGCGCTCCAGCGCCCGTTCCACCTCCGGGACCGGCAGGTCGAGGGTGCGCAGCGAACGGATCATGCGCAGCCGGTCCAGCGAGCCGGAGTCGTACCGGCGGTGGCCGCCGGCGCTGCGGGTGGCCTCGGGCAGCAGCCCCTGGTCCGAGTAGTAGCGGACTGTCTTCACGGTGACGCCCGCGTGTTCGGCGAGCTCCCCGATGCTCCAGCTCTGGGCGGTGGACATGAGGTGATCCTCCCTCAGGCGGCCTTCCCACCGTACCCGCGGGGTGCGGGGGCGGCACCGGGCGGCGGCGGCCGGATCCGGGGCGCCGGGCGGCCGTGGGCCGGGGGCCGGACGGCTCAGGTGCGGGCCGGCGCGGCGCCCGGACGGCGGGCGATCAGCAGGGCGGCCAGGGCGCAGACGGCGGCGGGCAGCAGCATGGCCCCGGCCGTACCGGCGCTCCCGGTGCCGAGGGCGCCGAGCAGGGCGACCCCGAGGGTCCCGCCGATCTGGCGGACGGCGTTGAGCAGACCCCCGGCCGCGCCCGCCGCGCCGTCCGGGGCGGCGGCGACCACGGCCGCCAGCAGGGCCGGCAGGGTGAAGGAGACCCCGAAGCCCAGGCAGGCCAGGCCGGGCGCCAGCAGCGCGTACGGCGTCCCGGCCAGGACCGCCACGGCGATCAGCAGGCTGCCCGCCGTCAGCAGGGCCAGGCCGCCCAGCGCCGGCCGCCAGGGGCCGGTCCGGGCGACGAGCCGGCCGGTCAGCAGCGGGTTGAGGCCCGGCGGCAGCGTCATCGGCAGGAAGGCCAGCCCGGTCAGCGTCGGCGACAGCGCGTGGGTGCGCTGGAGCAGCAGGGGCAGGACGAAGAGCACACCCAGCAGGGCGAGGTTCACGGCGGCCCCGGCCAGCAGGATCTCCCGCATGCCCGGCGCCCTCAGCAGGGCCGGCGGGAGCACCGGGGCGGGGCTGCGCCGTTCGCGCCGGACGAAGAGGGCGCCGGCGGCCAGCGCGCCCGCCGCGGACCGACCCGAGTGCGGCCAGGCCCCCGCGCCGGCCGCGATCAGCGCGTCGGTGAGCAGCGCCAGCGCGGCGCAGGCGGCGAGCTGGGCCGGCCAGTCGACGGTCCGCTCCCCGCGCGGGCAGCGGACGCCGGGCCCGGCGGTGAGCGCCAGCACCAGGACGGTCAGCGGCACATTGGCCCAGAACACGGCGCGCCAGCCGCCCAGTTCGACCAGGATGCCGCCGATCGGCGGACCGAAGGCCATCGCGCATCCGCTGACGGCGGCCCAGACCGCGATCGCCCTGGTCCGATCGGCCGGTACGGGGTGGAGCCGGGCGATCAGCGCCAGACCGGCGGGGACGGCCGCCGCCGCCGCGATCCCCAGCAGCGCGCGCAGCAGCACCAGCGCCGGGAGGCCGGGCGCGAGCGCGCTGAGCAGCGACCCGACGCCGAACGCGGCGGTACCGAGGCGGAACGCCCGGTGCGCGCCGTAATGGTCGGCGATCGCGCCGCCGGACAGCAGCCCCGCGCCGAAGGCCACCGTGTAGCCGGTGACCACCCACTGCAGGCCGGTGGTCGAACCGCCCAGCGAACGCGCGAGGTCCGGCTCGGCCACGGACAGCACCGTGGTGTCCAGCAGCACCGCGAAGTAGCCGAGGGCGATCCCGAGCAGGGCCCGCGAACGGCCGGGCGCGGGGGTGGGCGTACGGGCGGTGGTGGTGGCGGTGGTCATCCGGACTCCCCGTCGTCGGTCGGCGCTGGTGCGCCGCCAACTCTGCGGCCGGGCCAGGGGGTTCTCGACCGCCTCCGCCGCATCCACCGTTCGGCAGAACCGAACGCGGCCCGCCGTACGCTGACGGGTGGCCGGACCGCGCACGGGTGCGGCCTCGGCGGCGTCGGGCGGGGGATCCGGGTGGAACTGCGGCAGTTGAGGGCCTTCGAGGCGATCGTGGCCCACCGCACGGTCACCGGGGCGGCCGCGGCCCTCGACCTCGCGCCCTCCTCGGTGTCCGAGCGGCTGCGCGGCCTGGAACGCGCCCTCGGCGCCCGGCTGTTCGAGCGCGCGCCGCGCGGGATGACGCTCACCGCGGCCGGCGAGCGGCTGCTGCCCTGGGCCAGGCGCCTGCTCGACCAGGCCGAACAGGCCCGGCGCGAGGTCGCCGCCGCCCGTCCCGAACTGCGGCTCGGCGCCTTGGAGACCATCGCCGCCACCCATGTCCCCCGGGTGCTGGCCCGGCTCGCCGAACGCCGGCCGGACCTCACCGTCTCGCTGCGCACCGACGCCGCCCGGGACGGGCTGCTCGGCGCGGTGGCGGCCGGGACGCTGGAGGCGGCGCTGCTGCTGGACACCGCCGGCCCGCTCGGTGAGCTGGGCTTCGACCTGCCGCCGGTCCCGCTGGACCACGTCGACCTGGAACAGGTGCCGCTGGTGCTGGTCGCCGCGCCGACCCGTCCGCCGGGCGCCGCGGCCACGGTGGACCGGGAGGGGTTGCGCGGCCTCCGTCTGCTGGTGAACGTCCCGGCCTGCTCGTTCTGGCTCGCGGGGGAGCGGCTGCTCGGCCCGGACGTCGAGCGGGTGCGCACCGGAGGGGTGGCGGCCACCCGGGCCTGCGCGGAACAGGGCCTGGGCATGGCGCTGCTGCCCGAGTTCGCCGTACGGGAGCAGCTGGCGGCCGGCTCGCTGGTCCGGCTGCCGCTCGCCGCGCCCGCGTTGCGGCTGCGGCTGGTCTGGCGGGCGGACCGGGAGGACGTCCCGGGCCTGCGCGAGGTGCTGTACGCCGCCGCGGGGTGAGCCGGGGCCAGTAGGGGCGGGCCGGGGCGGGGCCGGGGCGGGGCCGGGGCGGGGCCGGGGTCACCCGGTGGGCTCGGTCTCCGCGTCGGAGGTCTCTACATCGGCGGTCTCCACGTTGGCGGTCATCCGTTCGAGGACGGAGACGGCGGTGCGGTACTCCTCGGGGGAGATGCCGGTCATCGACGCCGCGCGGAAGGCGGTGATCCGCTCGGCGGCCCGGGCGAGGCGGGCGCGGCCGTCGGCGGTGAGCGCGAGGCGGTCCGGGGCCGGGCGGGTCAGCCAGGCGTCGTCGAGCAGGCGGCCGACGGCGGCGGTCAGCGCGGGGGCCTCGGCGTTGGCGACGAGGACGGCGAGCACGGCCGCGTCGGTGGCGGCGGGGTCGTCCCGGACGACGTTGAGCACCTGCCAGGCGAGCCGGGTGAGGCCGTGGCCGGCCAGGACGGCGTCCATGCGGAGGGTGAGGGCGCGGTCGGTGCGGTTGAGCCAGTAGCCGATGGGCTTCGACTGCTGCACGGGGGGCTCCCGAGGTCGGGGGCGGGCACGGGGGAGGGGATCAGCGACCGGTGAAGGCGGCGGCGTTCTCGCCGGCCCACTGGCGGAAGCCGCGGGCGGGACGGCCGAGCAGGGACTCGGTGGTGTCGGCGACGTCGGCCGGGCGGCCGTCGGCGGCCTCCCACAGGTCGAGCAGCGAGGAGACCATGGTCGCGGGCATGTGCGCGGCCATCTGCTCCTCGGCCCGGGCGCGGGTGATCCGCTCGACCGGGATCTCGCGGCCGACGGCCTCGGCGAGGACGGCGAGCTGGGCGCGGAAGCTCAGCGACTCGGCGCCGGTCAGGGTGACCGCGCGGCCGGTGAGCGGGCCGCCGGCGGTGGCGGCACCGGTCAGCGCGGCGACGGCGATGTCGGCGATGTCCTCGGGGTGGATGGGCGCGATCTCGGCGTCCGGGTAGGCGAGCTGGACGGGCAGCGCCCGCCCGATGGGGTACGCCCAGGCGAAGGCGTTGCTGGCGAAGGCGTCCGGGCGCAGGAAGGTGCAGGTCAGCGAGGAGGCGGACAGTGCGCGCTCGACCGTGAGGCTGTGGCTGGCGAGCGGGTCGTTCTCGGCGTCGGGCCCGAGGACGGTGGACGAGGACAGCAGCACCACGTGCTCGACGCCGGCGGTCTCGGCGGCCTCGACGAACGCCAGGATGCCGCCGGGCTCGGGGTACAGGAAGACCTGGCGGACGCCGTCCAGCGCGGCGGCGAAGGTCTCGGGCCGGTCGAGGACGAGCTCGACGGCCTCGACACCGGCGGGGACGGTCAGTTCGGCGGGCCTGGCGCTGGCGGCGCGGACCGGGAGTCCGGCGGTGTGCAGGCGGTCGATGACGGCCTGGCCGACCTTGCCGCGGGCGCCGGTGATGAGCGTGGTCATGGGATCCCTCTTTCGTCGGTGTGCGGTGCTGTCGCTGCGCGGTGTTCCGCGCTGAAGACAAATGTATGCTGGCATGCATACGTTTGTATGTCAACACATGCCTTCGCTCGGTCATCCGGATACGATGGGGGTATGACGAAGTACGAGGCGGACGCCGCCGAAGAGCTGCTCAACGCCGTCGGCCCGGCCTTCGGGAAGCTGCGGCGCTCCTCGCTCCTGGAGGTCGAGAACCCGATCTCCCAGAAGGACCTGACCCGCACACTGGTCCTCAACATCCTGATGGAGGCCGAGCAGGGCGGCCCGGACGGTACGGGCGGCCCGGGCGCGGGCCCGCGCGAGGTCACCGTCGGCGCGGTGGCCCAGCACCTGGGCGTGGACCCCTCGGTGGCCAGCCGCATGGTGTCCGACGGCATCTCCGCCGGCTACCTGGTCCGCGCCGCCTCCCAGCAGGACGGCCGCCGCACCGTGCTCCACCTCAGCCCCGAGGGCCGGGAGCTGATGGCCCGCTTCCGCCGCCACCAGCGCGCCGCGTACGACCACGTCACCGCCGACTGGTCCGAGGAGGACCGGCTGGAGTTCGCCCGGTTGATGGTGAAGTACGTCGCCTCCCAGGACGCGCTCCGCGGTCGCGGCCCCGGCCGCTGACCGGCCGCCGCGGCAGGCGGTGGCGAGACGCTGGGACATCTTTTCGAGATGGAAGGCCATTCATCGGCTCGTTCGATCTTCCTAGAGTCATGGACATCGGGAAGCGCCCGGGACGAGGGTCCGGGCGGGACGAGAGGGAGAGTTCCATGCGTGCGGTCATTCAGAAGTCGTTCGGCGGTCCCGAGGTGCTGGAGACGGTCGAGGTCGACAAGCCGGCCCCGCTCGGTGGCGAGGTGCTCATCCGGGTGCACGCCTCGGGCGTGAACCCGGTGGACGTGGTGGTGCGCTCGGGTGCGTACCCGCTGCTGGGGGAGCCGCCGTACGGGGTGGGCTGGGACGTCTCGGGCGTCGTGGAGGAGGCCGGGCCGGGCGCGCGGTTCAAGGTGGGGGACGAGGTCTTCGGGATGCCGTTCTTCCCGCGGGCGGCCACCGGCTACGCCGACTACGTGGCGGTGCCCTCGCGGCAGGTGGCCCGCAAGCCCGCCGGCCTGAGCCACGTGGAGGCGGCCGCGCTGCCGCTGGCCTCGCTGACGGCCTGGCAGGGCCTGGTGGACGCGGCGAAGCTGAGCGAGGGCCAGCGGGTGCTGATCCATCGCGCGGCCGGCGGCGTGGGGCACTTCGCGGTGCAGATCGCCAAGGCCCGCGGCGCGTACGTGATCGCGCTGGCCAGCGCCGAGAAGCACGAGTTCCTGCGCGGCCTGGGCGCCGACGAGGTGATCGACTACCGGACCACCGACTACACCGAGGCGGTGCGTGACGTCGACGTCGTGTTCGACTCCTCCTCGGAGGGCACCAAGGCCCTGGAGGTGCTGCGTCCGGGCGGCACCCTGGTCAGCATCATGGAGCACTGGAACCAGGAGCTGGCCGCGAAGATCGAGGCCGCCGGGCGCCACTTCGCCGGGATCTCGGTGGAGCCGGACTACGCCTCGCTGGAGGCCATCGCGGCGCTGGTCGACGAGGGCCGGATCCGTCCGCACGTGGCGCGGACCTTCCCGCTGACCGACGCCCCCGGGGCCCACGAGCTGGTCGGCTCCGGGCGGGTGCAGGGCAAGGTGGTCCTCACCGTCGCATGAACGGCACACCCGACGGCTCTAGGGTGGGGGTAGGCGGGGGCCGTGTGGCCCGCGGGGACCGGGGGCAGTGGTGGACATCCTGACCGAGGCGCTGAGTTCCATGCGGACGGGGCTGCCCACCTCCGTACGGACCGAGGGGCGGGCGCCGTGGGGCCTGCGCCTCCCCCCGGTCGCCGGGGCCGGGTTCCACGTGGTGCTCAGCGGGTCGTGCTGGCTGATCCCGCTGGACGGGCCGGCACCCGTGGCGGAGTCGTTCCGGCTGGCCACCGGCGACGTGATCTTCCTGCGGGACGGGCGCGGCCACATCCTGGCCGACGACCCGGCCACGCCGGCCGAACCGGAGCGCGCCTCCCAGTACCGGCCGGTCGGGCCGATCGGCACGGTCGAGGTCGGCGGCGACGGACCGCGGACCAGCCTGCTGTGCGGCAACTACCACCTGGACCAGGGCCGTCCGCACCCGCTGGTCCGCCAGCTCCCCGCGGTCATCCACCTGCCGACCGGCGACGGCCGGCACCCCGAACTCAGCGCCGCCGTACGGCTGCTGGGGGCGGAGCTGGAGAACCCGCGACTGGGGTCGACGGGGATCGTCCCGGCGCTGATCGACTCGCTGATCCTCTACATCCTGCGGGCCTGGTTCGACGACCAGCCGCCCGCGGCGGCGGCCGGCTGGGCCGCCGCGCTGGGCGACGCCGCCGTGGCGCCGGCCCTGACCGCCATCCACGAGGCGCCCTCCACCGCGTGGACCGTGGAGTCGCTGGCGACCCGGGCGGGCCTGTCCCGGGCGGCCTTCGCCCGCCGGTTCACCAGCCTGGTCGGCGAGCCGCCCATGGCGTACCTGAGCCGGTGGCGGCTGACCACCGCCGCCAGGCTCCTGCGCGAGTCCGAGGACCCGCTGACCACGGTCGCCGCGCGCACCGGCTACAGCTCCGAGTACTCCTTCGCCAAGGCGTTCAAGCGGGAGTTCGGCCAGGCCCCCGGTGGCTACCGCCGGGAGGCCCGCGCCGCCTGATCCCGCGCCGCCTGAACTCGCGCCGGGACGGGGACCGGGGGAGGCGGACGCCGGGGGGCGTCCGCCTCCGTACGGCACCACCTGGGCGGACCAGCGGCCACCCGCCGTACGGCTCCGTCGGGGCGGCGAGCGGGTGAACCGCGCGGCCGGGAGGTCGGGACGGCCGCGGCCGCGCGGTATGCCTGCCTGGACCCGCGCAGCCGTCGTGATGGTGCCGTCGTACGGCCCAGGACAGGTGGACAGATGAGCTGGACCGTTCGACCGACCGGTACCCGGAGGGCCCCCCGCAGGGGCATCCCCCGACGCACCCGGGCCGGTGCCCTGACCGGGGCCCTGACCATGGCGGCGGCCGTGGTCCTCGGCACGGCGGCACCGGCCTCCGCGGCCACCCGGGACCTGCGCGGGCTCAGCGCCGAGATCCGGGCGATCATGGCCAAGCCGGCCTACGAGCACGCCCAGTGGGGCCTGTTGGAGATCGACGACGCCACCGGCGAGGTCATCCACGAGCAGTACCCGGACCAGTTCTTCATCCCCGGGTCGACGGCCAAGGTGGTCAGCGTCTCCGGCACCTGGCACACCCTCGGCGGCGACCACCGCTTCACCACCCCGGTCCAGGCCCTCGGCACCCGCAGCGGCCCGGTCCTGGACGGTTCGCTGGCGCTGATCGGGCAGGGCGACCTCACCATGGGCGGGCGGACCGCCCCCGACGGGTCGGTCTCCTTCACCCCGGTCGACCACACCTACGCCAACGACATCCCGGGCGCCACGCTGACCCCCGAGAACCCGCTGGCCGGCCTGGACGAGATCGCGCAGCAGGTGCGCGACGCGGGCATCACCGAGGTCCGCGGAGACGTGGTCGTCGACGCCCGGCTGTTCACCTCGTTCCCCGATCTGGACCCGACGCCGACCCCGCTGATCATCAACGACAACGTCATCGACCTGCTCACCACGCCGACCGCCCCCGGGCAGACGGCCGCGCTCAGCTGGCGCCCCCAGGTCGCGCCGTACCAGGTGGAGTCGACGGTGCGGACGGTCGCCGCGGGCGGCCCGACGGACATCGCGGTCAGCGCCTCCCCGGACGGCACCCGGATCACCCTGTCCGGGACCATCGCCGCCGACGCGCCGCCCACCCTGCGGATCTCCGCGGTGCGGGACCCGGAGGCCTTCGGCCGCACCGCGCTGATCGAGGCGCTCGCGCGGGTCGGCGTCACGGTCACCGCGCCGCCGACCGGCCCGAACCCGGTCAACCTGCTGCCGGACTCCTACACCGGCACCGACCGGGTCGCCGCGTACGTCTCCCCGGTCTACGCCGAGTACGCGCGGCTCATCATGAAGGTCAGCCACAACCTCGGCGCCAACCTCGGGATCTGCCTGATGGCCGTCGCGGTCGGCAGCCATCAGTGCGCGGACGGCTTCGCGCCGCTGAACGCCTTCCTGCGGCAGGCCGGCATCGACCCGACCCAGGTGCAGCTGCTGGACGGCCGGGGCGGCAACCCGGTCGACCGGGTGACCGCACGGGTGGAGAACGAGATCCTGCACTACTGGCAGGGCACCCCGGACGCCACCCGGTTCCGCGAGGCGCTGCCGCTGCTCGGCGTGGACGGCACGCTGGCCTTCGCCTGCGAGGGCTGCCCCGACTGCCCGGGCCGGGGCCGGGTGTGGGCCAAGACGGGGACCGTCGCCGGGTTCGACGCCCTCAACGAGCGGATCGCGATGGGCGCGCAGACCATGAGCGGCTACCTCGACGTGGGCAACGGCCGGTTCTTCACCTACTACCTCGCGGTGAACGGGGCCTCCGCGGCCGACATCAACGGCGTGATCGAGATCGCCAACGACCTGGCCCGCATCTCGGGCCTGCTGCAGCGCCAGGCGGCGGGCCGCAACGGGGGCTGACCGTCCGGGCCCCGGCCCACGTTCCCGAGAAGGCCCCGCACGTCCGAGAAGGCCCCGCGTTCCCGAGAGGGCCCAGGCGTTCCCGAGAAGGCCCCGACCGCCGGATCCGTCCGGCCGGTCGGGGCCTTCGGGCTTGCCGTCGAGGGAAATTGACCCTGAATCACGGTGCGGAATTGCACCGGTCGGGCGGGTCACTTCCTCCGTAGAGTGATCCTCATGAACGAGATGACCTTCGCCCCGATCCTGACCCGCGCCGCCGACGCCGAGACCGCCGCGGACCCGAGCAGCGTGATGACCCTGCTGGCCGACTCGGACGCGACGGGTGGTCACCTCACCAGCTACCGCTCCTCGTTCGCCGAGGGGGCGGTGGGCGCCCCGGCGCACTTCCACACCAGGGCCGCGGAGATGTTCTTCGTGCTCGGCGGCTCGCTCCAGGTCCTGCTGGGCGAGGAGCTGACCGTCCTGGAGCAGGGCGACTTCCTGCTCGTGCCGCCGCGCACGCCGCACGCCTTCGCGGCGGCGCCCGGGGCCGAGGCGGACGTGCTCTTCGTGTTCACGCCGGGCATGCCCCGCTTCGACTACCTGCGCCTGCTCAACCGGGTGATGCGCGGCGAGGCGAGCCCGCAGGAGATCAAGGACTCCTCCGAGCGCTTCGACAACCACTACGTCGACAGCCCGGTCTGGCGCGCGGCCCTCGCCGAGCGCGGCTGAGGCTCCGGCTCCGGACGCCGTCGTCGCACCTCGCGACGGCGGCGTCGTCGCGTTCCGGGGACGTCGTGACCGGTGCCCGTCGGGCCGGCCTCAGGCGCCCGTCCCGGGGAGGCGGGTGGCCAGGCCGTCGAGCAGGGCGCCCAGGCCGAAGCCGAAGGTGTCGTCCGGGGCCTCGGCGTAGTCGGCCGAGGTGACGGTGTCGATCCGGGCCCGCAGCCGGGGGAAGCCCGAGGCGGCCTCGACGGCCTCCTTCAGCACCGCGCCGAACACCTCCTCGGTGTCGCCGCCCTCGCGCTCGATCCGGCGGGTGAGCGAGACGGTGGCGGCGGGCGGCGCCGCGTTGCCGAGCACGTAGGTGAAGACGGCGGCGGCCGCCCGGTCGGCACCGGGCCCGTCGAAGCCGGCCCGCTCGTACACCGCGAGGCAGTGGTCGTCGTGCCGGGCCTTGCCGACGCCGTGGAACAGGTGGGTCGCGAAGGCCTGGACCAGCCACGGGTGCCGGGTGAACATCGCGTACAGGTCGCCGGCCATGGTCGTGGCCGCCTCGCGCCAGCCGACCGTGTCGAGGTCGGGCAGGCGGATCTCGTCCCAGACCCGGTCCCCGGCGAGGGTCAGCAGGTCGTCCTTGTTCTTGACGTGCCAGTAGACGGCGGTGGCGGCGGAGTTCAGCCGCTTGCCCAGGGCACGCATGTTGAGGCCTTCCAGGCCCTCCTCGTCGAGCAGTTCGACGGCGGTCCGGATGATCTGTTCGCGGGTCAGCGTGTCGCGTGGCATGTGCTCACGATAGGTCACCGGCCACCTCCTTGCACAAAGTTCAAGAAGGCACTTGCACAGTGTTCAAGTCGCCCTCTAGAGTTCTCGGCGTCGGGAGTTGAACTAAGTAAAAGTCCTCGAAGGAGCCCCTCGTGAACACCGTCGCCGCCGTCGCCCAGGTCCTCGTCGCCGCCGCCTTCGCCTCCATCCCGCTGCTGCGCCACCGCTTCGGCGCCGTCGCCAAGGCCGCCGCCGTCACCGAGCTGCGGCGCCAGGGGATCCGCCCGGAGGTGCTGGAGGAGAACAAGCTGCGCTTCGACGCGAGCGGCCACGAGTGGTGGGCGCCCGGCTCCTTCGCCGTCGCCAGCCTCGCCGCCGCCGCCCTCAACCTGGCCGGCAGTCCGCTCGGCACCACGCTGACCTGGGTGTTCTCCTCGATCGCGTTCCTGGCGAACATCCTGATCCTGCAGAGCCAGCTGGGCGCCGTGAAGTCCGTCCAGGCCGCCTTCCGCCGCAAGGGCGACCCGGAGCTGCGGCGCGTCGACGTCCCCGCCTTCCTCCGGGCCGCCGAGGGTGCCTTCCCGGCCTGGACCCGGATCCTCCAGAACGTCCGCCACACCGTGGTCTTCGCCGGCTCCGCCCTCGCGGTGACCGCCGCCGCCCTGGTCTGACCGGCCCCGGCCCGCCCGCCCGTGCCGCCCCGGCCGCCCATGCGCCCGCCGCCCGCGCCGCCACCCAGGCGCCTCGCCGTACGACGACGAAGGCCCGGACCGCCCTCCTTGGGTTCTATCGGTCCGGGCCTTCGTCGCGCCCCTTCCCGGGTGGCCCGGGCTCAGGAGGCGGTGCGCAGCAGCTCGCGGACGCGGGCGGCGTAGGCGCGGGGGTGGGTGGTGTTCCCGTTGTGGCCGCCGGGGAGTTCGTGCAGGTCGGTGCCGAGCAGGGCGGCGAGCTCGACGGAGCAGCGGTGGTCGAAGACGGTGTGCGGGGTGGTGCGGCCGACCGCGGGCAGGACGCGCGTGCCGGTGCCGCGCAGCCGGGCCGGGTCCAGGGTGTCGTGGATGATCGCGTCGAAGTCGTGGCGGATGAAGTGGTCGAAGTTGGCGATCCGGCGGTCGTCGAAGGGCTGCGGGGTCAGGTCGGGCTCGCTGCCCCGCCCGGACGGGTCGATGCCCAGCGTGCGGGCGATCTCCGGGAGCACCGTCCGCAGGCCCTCCCGGGCGTAGAGCTCCTGGATGTCGGCGAGCTCCCGCTCGTGGTGGGCGCGTTCGGCGGCGGGCAGCAGCCGGGGCGCGACGGGCTCGTGGGCGATCAGGGTGGAGATCAGGCCCGGGTGCCGTACGGCGGCGTGCAGTCCGATGACGGCTCCGAGGCTGCAACCGAGCATCAGGGCGGGGGCGTCGGTGAGTTCGGCGAGCAGCCGGTGGACGTCGTCGGCGTGCTCGGTGAGGGTGGCCCCGCGCCCGGGGTCGGCGAGGGTGCTGCGGGAGAGCCCCCGCCGGTCGTAGGTGACCACGGTGTACGTGTCGGTCAGCCCGGCGACCAGGTCGACGCTGCGGTCGGCGTCCCCCTCGCCGCTCTGGGAGATGAGCAGCAGCGGGCCGGTGCCGCTGACCCGGTAGTACAGCTCGGCGCCCGGGACGGCCAGGGTGCCGGTGGTGGTCGGGGCGGCGGCGGTGCTGGTCATGGTGATCCCCCTGCTCGGTGGCCGGCGGTTCGGTCCGCCGTCCGGTGCCCTCCTATGATTCATCGGAACAGATGTATCTGTCTAGATGTATTTGGAAAGATGGATCTGGGTGGATGGATCATCTTCGATGGATCCAAACCGATGTATGCTCCGGCCCGTGAACGGAGTCGAGCTGTTCCTGCTGGGCCGGGCCCTGATGAAGCTGGGCGAGGACGCGCTGCCCGAACCCCCCGGCGGCGCCGAACGCTACGCCGGCGGCGCCCGGCTGGTGCTGGTCGTGGCCAGTGACATCGCCGCCCACCCCGGCAGCGCCGTCGGCGAGATCGTCGCCCGCACCGGCCTGCCGCAGAGCCAGGTCTCCACCGCGGTGGCCCGCCTCAGGGAGGCCGGATCCGTGGTCACCGCCCCCGACCCGGCCGACCGCCGCCGCGTACTGGTCCGTCCGGCCGACGAGGTCTCCGGCCGGGTGGCCGAGGTCCGTACGGCCGGCATCGACGGGGCCCTCGCCGCCGCGCTGGGCACCGACGACCCCGGACGGCTCGCCGAGGTGACCGCCGCGCTGGACCTGCTCGCCCGCCACCTCCTCCCGGCCCGCTGACCCGCTCCTCCCGGTCCGGGGCCGCGTGCTGACGGAGCGTCCGGAGGGCCGGGGTCCTTGCCGACCGGGCCGCCCGGTTGGCACGATGCGCCCGTGACGATCATGGACGGCCCGGAGCCGGACCCCTTCACCGAGCACCGGCGACTGCTGTTCGCCACGGCCTACCGGATGCTGGGCACGGTCAGCGACGCGGAGGACGTGGTCCAGGACGCCTGGCTGACCTGGCACCGGGCGGACCGCTCCGAGGTGCGCCACCCCAGGGCGTACCTGGTCCGCACGGTGACCAACCTGGCGCTGAACCGGCTCACCTCGGCCCGGGCCACCCGGGAGGAGTACGTCGGCCCGTGGCTGCCGGAGCCCCTGCTCACCACGCCCGACGCCGCCGAGGGCGCCGAACTGGCGGAGAGCGTCTCGACCGCCATGCTCGTCCTGCTGGAGACCCTCACCCCGGTGGAGCGCGCGGTCTTCGTGCTGCGCGAGGTGTTCGGCTACTCGCACGCCGAGATCGCCGGGTTCCTGGACCGCCCGGAGGCCACCGTCCGCCAGATCGCCCACCGCGCCCGCGGCCACGTGGAGGCCGGGCGCCCGCGCTTCGACACCGACCGCGACCGGCGCGAGGAGGTCACCGCCCGGTTCATGACTGCCTGCGCGGGCGGCGACCTGAACGCCGTGATGGAACTGCTCGCCCCGGACGTCACTGCCTGGTCGGACGGCGGCGGCAAGGTCACCGCGGCCATCCGTCCGCTGCACGGCCCGACCAAGGTGGCCCGCTGGCTGCTGGGCGTCATGGCCAAGCCCGAGATGACCGGAGCCACCGTCACCACCGCCGAGGTGAACGGCGAGCTCGGCATGCTCTGCCTGCTGGACGGCGCGGTCATCGGCGCGCTGACCTACGACCTGGAGGAGGGCCGGCTGCGCAACCTCCGCTTCCAGGTCAACCCCGACAAGCTCGGCGGGCTGCGGGGCTGACCGGCGGGGCGTGACGGGGATCACGCAGACGGGGGCGGCCGGGGTGTCACGAACCGGCCGCCCCGGTTGTCCCCTGGGCGTACCCACGAGGCCCGTGCGGCCACGCCCAGGAGGTTGACGATGAGAGTCCTGCTCGCCGGCGCGACCGGTGCCATCGGCCGTCCGCTGACCCGCGCGCTGGTCCGGGAGGGGCACCACGTCCTGGCGCCGGCGCGGACCGGGGCGGCCGCCGCGATCGTCCGGGAGCTGGGCGCCGAGCCGGTCCGGGCGGACGTGCTGGACCGGGACGCCCTGCTCCGCGCCCTGGACGGGCGCCGGGCCGACGCGGTGGTCCACCAGCTCACCGCACTCAAGGCCCCCCGGCGCACACTCACCGCGGACGACCCCAGCAACGTCCTGCGCGGGCTCGGCAGCGCCCACCTGCTGGAGGCGGCCGGGGTGCTCGGCGCCGAGCGCTTCGTCACCCAGTCCCTGGCGCTCGGGTACGGCTACCGCGACCACGGCGACCGGGTGCTCACCGAACGGGACCCGTTCGGGGTCCGCGGCGGGAACGTCGCCGACCACGTGATCACCGGGCTGCTGGACGCCGAGGAGCAGCTCTTCGCCGCCCGTCACGTGGCGGGGACGGCGCTGCGCTACGGGGTCTTCCACGGCCCGGGCACCTGGTTCGACCCCGCGTCGGGCTCCCGGCCGCTGCCCGTTCCGGTCGGCGGCGGCGGGGTGGTGCCCGTGGTCCACGTCGAGGACGCGGCCGAGGCCACCGTCGCGGCCCTGGAGCACAGCCGGGCCGGGCGGGCGTACAACATCGTCGACGACCGGCCGGCCGGCTGGGGCGAGCTGGCCACCGCCAGGGGCGGACGGCAGCTGCGCCTGCCCGGCTGGGCGCTGCGGCTGATGGTCCCGTACCTGGGGGCGCTGATGCTGGACACCCGGCTGCGGGTCTCGAACGCCCTGGCCGCCGAGGAGCTCGGCTGGACCCCGCGGCACCCGTCGGGCCTCGCCGACCGCTGAGCGGCGGCCCCGGCGAATCCGTTGACCGGGCGACGACCTGTCCGACTACGGACGGATCGCCCCGGAGTACGGCCTGCGGTTCAACGCCGTGCGCCGCGGGTGGGCCGACCGGGCGGTCGCCCGGATCCGGTGGTCCCTGCCGGGTGCGCCCTCACCCGTTCGGCCGGGAGCGGTCGCGGGCCGGCGTGGGCGCCGGAAGCGTGGCTGGCGGTCGGGCTCGTACCGACGGGTTCGCGGGTGACCCGTGAGAGGGGAACGGATGGGTGATGCGATCGGCGGAATGCTCGCCTCGGCGGTGGGCATCGCGATCAGCCCGCTGCCGCTGATCGCCGTGATCCTGCTGCTGGCCACACCGCGCGGCCGGGCCGACGGCCTCGCGTTCGCGGCCGGCTGGATCACCGCGCTCACCGGGGTGGTCGCCGTCGTGGTGGTGGCCGGCAGCGGTCCGCACACCGCCGACGGCCGGCCGGCCTGGTCGTACTGGCTCAAGCTCGCGCTGGGCGTGCTGTTCCTGCTGCTGGCCGCCAAGCAGTGGCGCGAGCGCCCCCGCGCGGGGCGCGTGACCGCGCCGCCGGCCTGGATGCGGGCCGTCGACCGCTTCACCCCCGGCAGGTCCGCCGGTCTCGGCGTCGTCCTGGCCGCCGCCAACCCGAAGAACCTCGCCCTGGCGATCGGCGGCGCGGTGTCGATCGCCACCAGCGGCGCGAGCGACGTCGGCAAGACGCTGGCCGCCGCGCTGATGGTGATCATCGGCTCGCTCTGCGTGCTGCTGCCGATCGGTGTCCACCTGCTCGGCGGTGACCGCTCGGCCCGGGTGCTGGGGGAGTGGAAGGCCTGGATGGCCGCGCACAACGCCGCGATCATGGCCGCCGTGCTGGCCGTGCTCGGCGCCAAGTACGTCGGCGACGCCCTCACCGCCCTCGCCTGAGCCCGGGCGGCGCCACGATGACGTCCGCCCGGGGCGTCGGGCTCCCGTGGCAGGGGCTCCCGTCCTCGGCCCCGCCGGGGCCTGTCCGGCGGCCTAGGACAGTCCCGGGCCCACCCAGGCGCCGGTCAGGGCCTGCACGGCCGAGCCGTCGAGGTCCTTGAGCTTGGCCGAGGCGAAGGCCCGGGCGGCGTCGGAGGTGAGCAGCCGGAAGGCGGGCCGCTCGGCGGCGAGCAGGCCGGCGATCCGCTCCGCCACGTCCTGCGAGGTCTGCGCGGCGGCGAAGGCGCCGCGGGTGCGCTCCAGGTAGGCGGCCAGGGCCGGCGCGTACGGTCCGGCCTGCTCCAGCGCGTCGTCCGCGAGGCCCACGTTGGCGACGAACTCGCTGGCCACCGCGCCGGGCTCGACCACGCTGACGGACACCCCGGCCGTGGCGGCGACCGGCGCGAGGGACTCCATGAAGCCCTCGACCGCGAACTTGGCGGCGCAGTACGCCTCGTTGAAGGGCTGGCCGATCACGCCGCCGACGCTGGTCACGGTCACCACCCGGCCCCCGGCCGCCCGCAGCAGCGGCAGGGCGGCCTTCGTGACGTGCAGCACGCCGAAGAAGTTCACCTCCATCACGGCCCGGACCTCGTCGATCCCCTCCTGCTCCAGGGTGCCGACGTGGCCCGCCCCGGCGTTGTTGACCAGGGCGTCCAGCCGGTCCAGTCCGGCCAGGCAGGCCTCGACCGAGGCCGGGTCGGTCACGTCCAGGGCCCGGACGTCGACGGTGACCCCGGCCGCCCCGGCCGCCGCCAGCAGCGGGCCGGCCTTCGCCGTGTCGCGCATGGTGGCGATCACCCGCCAGCCGTCGCGGGCGGCGGCCACGGCGGTGGCCAGGCCGATGCCGGAGGAGGTGCCGGTGATCAGGACGGTCCCGGTGGTCATGGTGGTCATGGCGCTTCCCTCGCTTGCTTATGGTTCATAACTAATATGAGTCATAACTATGGGCCCGGACATTTCAGCGTGTCAAGCACCTCGCTACGCTGGACGCCATGTCCAACCAGACGGATGAGCTCACCAGGGAGATCGTCGGCCTCTTCGCGGCCGTCAACCGCCGCTACGCCCAGGAGTCCGAGGCCGCCGCGGCGGCGCACGACCTGACCCCGCTCCAGGCCAAGGCGCTGCTCGCCGCGGAGGAGCCCGTCCCCACCCGCCGCATCGCGGAGCGGCTGCACGCGGAACCGTCCAACGTGACCGTGATCATCGACCGCCTGGAGTCCCGCGGGCTGGTCGAACGCGGCCCCGACCCCGCCGACCGCCGCGTCAAGCGGGTCGCCGCCACCCCGGCCGGCCGCGCCGTCGCCGCGGACCTGCGCGCCCGCATGCCCTTCGCCGCCCAGCCCCTCGCCGGCCTCACCACCCCGCAGTGCGAGACCCTGCGCGACCTGCTCCACCAGCTCCTGGACGGCTGACGCTCCTGGCCCCGGGACCGGCCCCGGCCGGGAACGACGAAGGCCCGGACCGCGCGATGCGGTCCGGGCCTTCGTGGCGGCGAGGTGATCCCCCGTCGGATCGGGCGGGGGTCAGTCCCAGCCGTTGTTCATGGCGACCACGACCGTGCCCCCCTGGGCGCGGGTCGCCACGTCGACGATCGAGACGGTCGGCGCGGCCGCCAGAGCGACGGCCAGGACGACGGCGGCCGGAGCGAGACGGCGGACGATGGCCATGGCGTTCATCTGAATTCCCCCAATTACCCTGCCCGCGGCGATTTCGCGGGCACTTTCCTGTGCAGTCGTGGGCGAGCCTGGAGCGGCTCGGCGTTTTCGGCGGTTTCTCCTGGATTTCCGAGGAGTTCCCCTGCCGACATCTCCACTCTCACACGGCCGGGATGGCCTGACCATGGAATCGGTGGGCCAGGGTGCTGCCATGGCAAGTTGCTGCCGTGGTCACCCTTCCTCCTCGTCCGAAGCGGACAGCAGGAACTCGCCGAACTGCGGAACGATCGTGGCCCCGAGCCGGATCAGACGCCCGCTCCGCAGACCCGAGCAGCAGGCCAGGCAGAGCTCCCGGGCGGCCTCCTCCGCCTCCCGGACCAGGGCCCGGGACAGGAAGAGCACGGCGTGGACCGTCCCGTCCCGGGGTTCGACGAAGACGTGCTGCAGCCCGTGGCCGGGCTCGGCGCAGCGCCGCAGGCGGTCGCGGACCTCCTCGGCGGAGACCTCGCCGGCCGGAACGGCCAGTTCGGCCAGGACGATGTGCATGACTACCCGGGGAGGATGGCGGGAAGCGGCCGCGGCCGGGGGAGCCGCGACCGCTTCCCGCCGCGGCGGTTAGAACAGGACCAGGCCGTTGCCGGCCCGGTGGCCGCGGCTGCGGCGGTGGTCGAGGTGCACGAAGGTGCGGTGCAGCCAGCGGTCGTGGCCGTCGTAGCGGGCCTCGAAGGAGGTCCGGCCGTGCACCGAGAGGCGGTTGTCCACGAAGGCCAGCTCACCCGGCTGGAGCACCAGCATCGCCGAGACGTCGAGCAGGGCGCCGCGCAGGATCTCCAGGGCTGCCGTGGCGTCCTCGTCCAGACCGACGGTGGCGCTGAAGTCGACCCGGATGTTCGGGTCGTCCGCGGCGCCCTCCAGCACCGGGTGGCACTCGGTCTCGGCGCCGGCGTGGAAGGACGGCGGCGGCTGGGTGACGAAGCGAGGCTGCATCAGGACCTCGACCACGTTGTCCGGGACGATCAGCAGCGCCCGGCGGATCGACGACACCAGGGTGCCGGCGGTGCCGCTGTGGTCGTTGCGCAGGCAGAACAGCCCGACGTAGTCCGGGCGGTGCGGGTGGAAGGCGTTCTCCACGTGCAGTTCGAGCAGTGTGCCGGACCCGGCGTTGCTCTGCGACTCCTCGCGCCCCGGCACCGGGACGACGTTCTGCACCAGGGCGCCGGACTTCTCCTCGCGGTAGGCGACGACCTCGCCCAGGCTCAGGCTCACCAGCGCCGAGATCGCGGCCGGGACGGTGGCCGCGCGCTCCACCGACTCCGGCACGGTCGGGGTCACCGGCAGCGAGTCGACGTCGTTCGGCAGGTTGCGCAGGATCAGCAGGCCGTCCGGGCCCGGGTCGTGGCGGTAGCGGCGGACCTCCTCCCGGACGCGCAGCGGCAGCTGCGCGGAGAGCTTGCGGGCGGCCTCCATCCACGCGAGCTCGTCGACCAGGCCGCGCTCGGCCCCGACGAGCCGCACGGCCAGGCGGTGGACCTCGGCACGCTCGGCGTCGGTCAGGGTGATGGCGGTGGTGGTGCGGATTGATGACGACAGCACGGTGGTCATCGGATGACCCCTTTCAGGCTTCTTCGCCGGTCCTCGACCGGATGTCAGTCGGACATGGCCACAAGGACCCGGCGTGCCCCCGAGAACGGCCGGCGGCCGTGGCCGACCAGCAGGTTGTCGATCAGCAGGAGGTCGCCCCGGCGCCAGTCCACGTCCACGGCCGCCGCCAGCCCGCGGTCGCGCACCTGCAGGACGTACTCGGCCGGGATCGGCGACCCGTCGGCGAAGGCCACCGACTGCGGCAGGTCCTCCTGGGGCATGACCTTGGCCAGGGCCGCCGCGGTCTCGTCACCGAGCGCGGCCGGGTGCCACTGGTCGGACTGGTTGAACCAGACCTCGGCGCCGGTCCGCGGGTGGCGGGTGGTGGCCGGGCGGTTCTGGACGATCCGCAGGCTGCCGTCCCGCCGCCACTCGCTGACGGCGTGCGAGGCGGCCAGGAACGCGTCCACCTCGTCCCGGTCGGCGGTCTCGAAGGTCTCCTGCCAGCTCTTGCCGAGGCCGAGGCCGCCGTGCAGGTTCTGGGTGTAGCGGACACCGTCGGCGAACCGCTCGCGCACCTCGTCGTCCAGGAGCTCCAGCCACAGCGCCGCGTCGACCACGGGCGTGGCGCCCCCGGTCTCCGCCGCCGTGACACAGCAGAACAGCAGCCGCGCGGGCCACCGGTGCGCGTACGAGAGCTCGTTGTGCATCGAGATGGTGAACTCGGCCGGGTACTCCGTCGAGGTGTAGACGTTGTCACCGACCTTGGTGCGCGGCGAGTTGCCGTGCACGTAGGCGAGGCGGTTCGGCAGCAGCCGGTCCATGACCGGTGCGAGCCGCTCCTCGGTGGCTCCGAAGCCCCGGAACACGAGGGCCTTCTCCCGGTCCAGCAACGACTCGAGATCAGGAGTGGAATCGAGCCATTCGAGCAGCCCGTCGAGGCCCGAGTCTTCGGACACGGACAGTGATTCCGGGCTGATCTCCGACGGCTTCCAGGCGGGACGTGGGTCCAATGCCGCGAACCCCTTCCAGGTCGACATGCGGCCACGCCGAAATTCGTGGCAGGAGGACCGTCCCGAAGGCGCCTATATTCCGTCGATATTCGAGCCCGGCGGCCCCCACGGGGCGACGTCCGGCCGGGGTATAGGGAATCGATAGGAGGCGGCCCAAGGCTGGCGAGCCGATGCCGGACACGGTCCGAACACGGTCCGACGGCGGTGAGAGGGCCCTTCATGACTATACCGACAGCAACCGACGCACCACGGACCGGGGTCGACGCCGCCGGGCCGGCGGCCGAGGCGTCGTCACCGAGCGTGCCGCTGCGGCGGAACACGGACTTCCTCCGGCTCTGGATCGGCGCCGGACTGTCGAAGTTCGGCTCCACCGTGTCGATGGTGGCCTACCCGATGCTGGTGCTCTGGCAGACCGGGTCCGCCACCGCCTGCGGCTACGTCGCGTTCGCGGCGGCGCTGCCCAACCTGCTGGTCCAACTGCCCGCCGGGGCACTGGTCGACCGCTGGGACCGGCGCAAGGTCATGCTGGTCTGCGACGCCGTCCGGATGCTGAGCTTCGCCGCCGTCGCGCTGGCCGTCCACCACGACCGGGTCTGGGTGCCGTTCATCATGGCCGCCGCCTTCGTGGAGGGCACGCTCGGGATCTTCTACGCGACCGCCGAGCAGGTGGCCGTCCGCAACGTCGTCACCGGCGAGCAGCTGCCGGCCGCCCTCGCGCAGAACCAGGCCCGGGGCGCGGCCATCGGGCTGCTCGGTCAGCCGCTCAGCGGGCTGCTCTTCACCGCGGTGCGCTGGCTGCCGTTCGCGGTCACCGCCGTGGCCGACCTGATCGCGCTGATCTGCCTGGTGTTCATCCGCCGCGACCTGCGGGCGGAGCGGACCGGTCCGCCCCAGCGGCTGCACCACGAGATCAAGGACGGCGTCGTCTGGCTCTGGCGCCAGAGGTTCCTGCGGATCATGACCGGGGTGTTCGCCGGCAGCAACCTGCTCTTCCAGATGCTCGGCCTCACCGTGATGGTGGTGATCAAGGAGAACGGCGGCAGCCCCGCGGTGCTGGGACTGGTGTCCGGGGTGGCCGGGATCGGCGGCCTGCTGGGCGCGTTGGCGGCGGGCTGGTGGTCGAGGCGGGTCGGCCTGTACGCCACCGCGGTGCTGGGCCACCTGGTCTGGCTGGTGCTGATGCCGCTGGTCGCACTGCTCGACCGTCCGGTGGCGATCGGCGCGGTGGCCGCCGGGATCATGTTCGTCGCCGGGCTGTTCAACGTCTGCGGCGGCATCTACATGGCCAGGAACACCCCGAACGAGCTGCAGGGCCGGGTGACGGCCACCTCGGCCTTCCTGACCTCCGGCGCCAACGCCCTGGGATCGCTGGCCGCCGGCTACCTGCTCGCCCGGGCCGGGACCACCTGGACCGCGATCGCCATGGCCGCCGTCCTGCTGCTGCTGACCGTCACCGTGACGTTCAGCCCGGCGGTCCGGACGGCGAGCCGGGAGGCGGCGGCGTAGCCGGTCGTACGAGTCGTGCGGCTCGTGCGACTCGTACGACTCGTGCGGGCCGGAGGGGCCGGAGGGGCCGGAGGGGCCGGAGGGGCCGCCCCGACGGGCTCCGTCGGGGCGGCCGGGCGCTGAGGCCGGATGCTGAGGCCGGGCGGTCCCGCGGTCGTCAGCCGGACAGCAGCTGCGGGGTGCGGGGCCGCGGCACCCCGTGCCGGCTCGGCACACCGCCCGTACCCGGGGCGGACACCAGCAGCACCAGCTCGTGCAGCCGGTAGTCGCCCGGCCCGGAGCCGCCGGCGCCGGCCGGCTCCAGCAGCCGGATGTCCACCAGCTCCTCCAGCACCTGCTCCGCCGTCGCCTGCGGCAGCCCCAGCGCCCAGGCCGCGGCCTCCGCGGGGAAGGCCCCCGTCCCGAAGGGCGCGAGCCGGGGCAGCACCTGCCGGCCGCGCAGGCTGACCTCGCGCAGCGAGCGGCGGATGGTCTCGCGCACCCGCAGCTCGCCGAAGCTCAGCTCGTCCAGCCGGGTGCCCTGGTCGGCCAGCCGGCCGGCCAGTCTGGACAGCGGCCAGTGCGGCCGGGCCGCCAGCCGCACCCCGGCGATCCGCACGGCCAGCGGCAGGCCCGCGCAGCTGTCCACGATCGCCCGCGCCGACGGCAGGTCCGCGGCGATCCGCTCCGGCCCGACCAGCGCGGCCAGCAGCTCCATCGACTCCCCGTCGTCGAACACCGGCAGCGCCAGGGTGTCCCGTCCCGAGGCGGCGAGCAGGTGCCGGCAGCTGGTGACGATCACCGCCGATTCGGGCCCGTTCGGCAGCAGCGGGGCGATCTGCGCGTTGCTCACCGCGTTGTCCAGCACCACCAGCAGCCGCGCCCCGGCGCAGTGCGTGCGGTACAGCCGGATCAGCTCCAGCAGACCCTGGTCGGGGGTGGCGGACTCGACGCCGAGGGCGTGCAGGAAGGACGTCAGGACGGTCTCCGGGGAGCGGGCGGTGCCGTCCCGGTCGGTGAGGTCCGCGTAGAGCTGCCCGTCCGGGAAGCGGTCCCGCAGGCTGTGCGCCCGGTGGACGGCGAGCGCCGACTTGCCGACCCCGGCCATGCCGGTGATCAGCGCACGCCGGGGGCCGGCGCCGGCCGCGTCCGCCGCCACCAGCCGCTCCAGCTGGGCCAGTTCGGCCCGGCGGCCGGTGAAGTCCGCGACGTCCGGCGGCAGCATGGCCGGCACCGGACGCGCGGCGGCGGACGGGCCGAGCCGCACCGCCGGTGCCGGACCGGCGGCCGGCAGACCGAGGGTGCCCTCCAGGACCGCCTGGTGGACGGTGGTCAGGGTGGCCCCCGGATCGATGCCCAGCTCCTCGGCCAGGATCCGGCGCCCGGCGTGGAACACCGCGAGCGCGTCCGACTGCCGGTCGCAGCGGTACAGCGCGGTCATCAGCTGGGCCCGCAGCCGCTCCCGGGTCGGGTGCTCGGTGGTCAGCGCGGTCAGCTCCGGCACCAGGCGCTGGTGCCGGCCGAGGGCGAGCTCCACCTCGACCAGGTCCTCCTGCGCGGCCAGTCGCAGCTCCTCCAGCCGGGGCCGCTCGGCGTCCGCCAGGAACTCGGTCACATTGCCGAGCACCGTGCCGCGGTACCGGGACACGCCCGCCCGCAGGTCGTCGGCGGCCTGCGACAGGTTCCCCCGGGCCTGCGCGTCGCGACCGCGCCGGGTCAGCCGCTCGAAGGTCGTCAGGTCCAACTCGGCGTTGTGCGTGAGCAGTTGGTAGCCGCGTGGGCGGCGGATCAGCTCGATGTGCGGCCCCAGGCGCTTCCGCAGCCGGGAGACGTAGGTGTAGATCTGCGCGGTCATCGTGGTCGGCGGGTCCCAGGCCCACAGCATGTCGCTCAGGTGCGTGTCGGAGACGGTCTGGCCGTTCGCCAGCAGCAGGCCGGCGAGCACCGTCTGTGCCTTGACGCCCGGTAGCTCGATGTGGAGGCCCCGGTCGTCGAGGACCTCGACCGGTCCAAGGACTCGCAGTTCCATGATTCCCCCTGTGCTGTGCCGAATACGTGCGGACGGCCGCGTCCGCGTCGGCCCGCGCCCTGGCGCGCCGACGCCGGGCGCAGCGGGCCCGCCTCTGGATTCTGGGCCGGTCGAGGGGCCCAGTCAGCGCTCCTGGGGCGACAGGACGCTGCACTGGCACCATGTGGTCACGTCCGGGGGGTGGCCGGAACCGGCTCGGGGACTCCGGAATCCGCCGAGGACGGGGGGATGCCGACGCGGGTCGGCCCCCGCCCGCCCCGCCGTGCGGCGGGAGGGACGGGGGCCGGGCGGCCGGGGCGGGTGGGGGCCGGAGGGGTGGGGCTCAGCTCGGCCGTGACTCGGCCTCGGTGGCCTCGTCGATCGCCTGCTGCCAGAGGTGCGCCAGCCGGTTCTGGCCGGTCCACACCGTGGCGAGCAGGTGCTTGACCAGCTCCCGCCCGGTGACCGCGTTGGACAGCAGCACCACGCCGGTGCCGGAGTGCACCCGCAGGCCGGTCATCGCCTGGAAGCCGACGGCCTGGCCCCCGTGCCCGAACTCCAGGTCGCCGCCGGTGTCGTCCACGATGGTGCTCCAGCCGTAGGAGCGGCCGGACTGCGGGGAGAGCATCCGCCGGACCAATCCGGCGTCCACCAGAGCGCCGGGGTGGCCCAGATGGCAGCGCCGCACCTCGACGGCCAGCCTGGCCAGATCGGCCGCGGTGGTCCACAGTCCGCCGGCGGCCAGCTCGGGGTTGAGCACGTACCCGCCGGACACCGGGGTGCCGTCGGCGTGGTGGCCGCGGGCGTACGGCCGGCCCAGCTCGTCCGGGAAGGACACCCCGAAGCCGCTGCCGGTCATCCCCAGCGGCGCCAGCACCAGCCGGTGCACCAGGGCCGGGAACTCCTCGCCGGTGGCGTCCGCCATGGCCTGCTGGAGCACCGAGTAGTTCAGCGGGATCTGCCGGAAGGTGCCGCCGGGCTCCTCCAGCAGCCGGGCCGGCGGGGTGATCGCCGGCGGGCGCCCGTTCAGCACGTCGAGCACCGTGGGCACCGGGTCGTGGCGGTGGTAGTTCCCGTCGACGTCCGGATGCGGGGCGATGCCGGACAGGTTGGCGATCAGCAACCGGGGCGTGACCGGGGTCGACACGCCGGGCAACGAGGGGACCTGCCAGGAGGTGAGGTACTCGTTGACGTCCCGCTCCAGGTCGATCACGCCGGCCTCGACCAGGCGGAGCAGGGCGAAGGTGGTGACGTGCTTGGAGATCGAACCGGCCGGGAACAGCGTGTCGGCGGTCACAGGGACGGGCTCCTCCACACCGAGCACCCCGAACTGCTCGACCGCCGCCAGCTCGCCGTTGCGGATCAGCGCCAGCGAGGCGCCCGGGACACCGTGCCGCGCCATCACCTCGGCCACCCCGGCGATGCCCGCCGGGGCCGCCGCGGACCGGCCGCGCGACGGCGCCGCCGGACGGTCGCCGGCCTGGTCCAACAGCTCCTCCACGAAGCGCAGTTGCTCGGCGGCCAGCCGCCGGACGGTGGCCGGCTCGTGGACGGCGGTGTTGTACGTCCAGTGCAGGTACAGCCGGCCGTCGTAGACCTCGGCCGCGATGTCGAGCAGATGGGTCGACGGCGCGTCCGGGGCCGCCCGCAGCTCGATCCGGCCCGGGAGGAACACCAGCGGCGGCGCGGCGTCCGGCCCGGCATCGGGGGAGGGCTGTGCGGCGGCGGTCGGCGCCGCCGGGGTGAAGCTGAACCGGACCTCGCCGGTGGGCAGTTCGGCCAGCTCCTCCGCCAGATCGGCGTCCGGCGCCAGGTAGCGGAGCAGGCCGTAGCCGTGCGCGGGCGTCGGCACCGACCGCAGCCGGCGCGCGACCGCGGTCCGGACGGCGGACAACTCGCGCCCCTTGGGGATCCGCAGCACCACCGGGTGGAGATCGGCCAGCGGGCCGACGGTGTTCGCCAACTCGGCGGCCAGCGCCTGCTGGTGGCGCGGGTCGGTGAGGACGTCGAGCGCGATCCGGTCGCCGCCGGCCCACTGCGCCAGCGTCCGGCCGAGAGCGGTCAGCAGCGACTGCTCGGGCCTCGGATCGGCCAGCAGCGCGGCGGTCCGCTCGGCGGGCAGGACGACCGTGACGGTCTCCTCGGTGGAGCGGTACGGCGCCTGGCCGGACCGGTCCACCGGCAGCGGTACGGCCTCGGCCCGGTTGAGCCAGTGCTCCGCCTGCTCGGCGACCCGATCGGACAGCGCCTGTTCGCCCAACTCCTGCGCCCAGGCCCGCCAAGGGACCTGAACCGGGGCCGGCAGCACCGGGGCGCCCGCCGCCAACTGGGCGTAGGCGGCGTTCAGGTCGGTGAGCAGGATCCGCCAGGAGGCGGCGTCCGCCGCGAGTTGGTGGATCGTCAGCCACAGCTCGTGGCGCTTCTCGTCGTCGAAGCGGACCAGCGTGGCCCGGAGCATCGAACCCTCGGACGGGGCCAGCCCGGCCCGGTCCCGTGCGACCGCGTCCTCGATCGCCGCAGCGCGGTCGGCGGGCGCCACGGCGGCGAGATCGAGCACCGAGAGCAGGGCCTTCCCGGCAGGCGCCGGGGCCGGCTCGGCCGCCCGCCCGTCGGCGGGGAACCGCAGCCGGAGGGCCTCGTGGCGCTCCACGACCGCGCCGAGCGCGGCGGCGAGCAGCGCCTCGTCGGGCAGCCGTCCGAGCGCCAGCCGGACCGTCCGGGCGCCCCCGTCGGCCGAGGCCAGGAGGCGGTGCTGACTGGGCGTCAGCTGGATCTCCGCCCGTCCGGCGGGGTCGGCCGACTCGGTCTCGATCATGCCCGCCACCTCGGCCAGACTCTTGGCCTGGAGCATCATCCACAGCGCCAGCGGCACGCCGGCCTTCCGGCACTTCGCCAGGACCTCGACGGCGCGGATGGAGTCTCCGCCGAGGTCGAAGAAGCTGTCCTCGACACCCACCTGCGGCAGGTCGAGGACCTCGGCCCAGATGGTGGCGAGGCGTTCCTCGACGGGGGTGCGGGGGGCGGTGTGACCGGTGCCGGGGGTGGTGTCGGTGACCGGGGCGGGTAGGGCGCGGGTGTCGATCTTGCCGTTGGCGGTCAGCGGGATGGCGTCGATGGTGAGGTAGGCGGTGGGGACCATGTAGTCGGGCAGGACGGTGCCCAGGTGGGCGCGCAGGGCCGTGGTGTCGAGGTCCGCGTCGGTGGTGATGAGGTAGGCGGTGAGGCGCTTGTTGCCGGGGTGGGGTTCGCGGACGATAACGACGGTGTCGGTGATCTGCGGGTGTTCGCGCAGGCGGGCCTCGATCTCGCCGAGTTCGATGCGGTAGCCGCGGATCTTGACCTGGTTGTCGAT
>NZ_JBSGFD010000112.1:0-27984 GCF_053603215.1 Kitasatospora sp. NPDC004240
GTGGTGCCGTGCGCGAGGTGGGTGCGGGCGGCGAGCAGGGCCTCCTCGGCGATGCCGGAGGCGTAGGAGGCGCCGCCGCCGCCGTGGACGTGCAGGTCGACGAAGCCGGGGACGACGGTGTGGCCGGTCAGGTCGAGGTCGCCGGCCTGCGCCGGGCCGCCGAGGCCGGTGATGGTCCTCCCCCCGACCGAGATCCGGCCGTTCTCGACGACCCCGCCGGGCAGGACCAGACGGGCACCGGACAGGTCGATGCGGGTGGGGGCCACGCGGTCACCTCCAGAAGCGGGACGCGCGCCGCCGCCCTCGCGCCCCGCCACCGGGGCCATCGCCGCGGAAGGACGGACACAGAGGACGGACACCGCGCGTCGATCGAAACTGCTTGTTCCGCGCGGTACTTTAGTCAAGTCCGAGCACAACGGGACCGGTGCCGACCTGGCACGTACCTGCCGCCTCGCCAGCGGCGGAGCTCGGTCACCGCGTTCGCGACGGCGTCGATGCGGTACGGGCCAGGCCTCGTCTAGACTCCCGAGCATGCTCAAAGCTGACCGAACCGCCAAGATCCTCGCTCATGTGACCGAAGCGGGGAGTGCCGACGTGCACGCGCTGGCGGAACTGCTGGGCGTCTCCACCGCGACCGTCCGCCGCGACCTCCAGGAGCTCCACGACCAGGGTCTGCTGCACCGCACCCGCGGCGGCGCGGTGACCGGCACCGTCAACCTGGAGCTGCCGCTGCGCCACCGGCACGGCAAGCGGCAGGCGGAGAAGCGGCGGATCGCCCTGGCCGCCGAGCGGCTGGTCCCGGACGGCGCCGTGGTGGGCCTGACCGGCGGCACCACGACCAGCGAGCTCGCCCGGGTGCTCGCCGAGCGCGGCGGGCTCACCATCGTGACCAACGCGGTCAACATCGCGGCCGACCTGATCGTCCGGCCGGAGATCCGGCTCGTGGTGGTCGGCGGCATCGCGCGCTCGGCCAGCTACGAGCTGGTCGGGCCGGCGGCCGAGCGGATGCTCTCGCAGTACCACCTGGACGTCGCCTTCATCGGCGTCGACGGCCTGACCGCGAGCGAGGGCTGCACCACGCACGACGAGATGGAGGCCCACACCGACCAGGCCTTCCTGCGCAGCGCCGCGCGGTCGGTCGTCCTGGCGGACAGCACCAAGGTCGGGCTGGTGACCTTCGCCGCGATCTGCCCGCTGACCGACATCCACGACGTGGTCACCGACGACGAGCTGACCGGCGCCCAGGAGAAGGCCATCACCGGGTGCGGCGTGCGGGTGCTGCGCGCCTGACCGCGCGCCGCCCGCGATCCCCGACTTCCCCGAAGCCCCCGGCGGTCCCGCCGGGGGCTTCGGCGTGCGTGCTCCGCGCTTTTGCGCCTCTTCTGAACAAAACCGAGCAGGGGCTTCGAGGCCATTCCGGGTCACGGTTGCGGGCATGCCTCCGGGTAGCCACCGGTGACTCGGCCTGGGATCGCCGCATCGGCGATGACCTGCGGCGACATCATTTCTGACGAACCGTCAAACATGCGGTCCGCACACGTTGCAGCCGCCCCTCGGGTGGCGTGTCCGCAACGGTCCGGTAACGGGAACTAGACCGCCAGGGCACCCTCGTGAATACTTCCGAGCACAACAGGAACGTCGAATTTGCGCGAAACTGGTCACCTTCAAGCACAAACAAGCACTGCTGACCAGTCCTCGCTCCCACCTGCCTGTTGGAAACACCTGTTGGAAACAACCGACACGTGCGCCGAGCGGTGGCCTCCCCCAGCCCCGTGGCGCACCGGTGCGGTGCGCACCTTCTGCACTCCCAGGAACGAACCCGGCCCTGACACGGGTTCGCAGGACGAAGGCGGTACACGGCCATGAACAAGCGAGTCCTCACCATCCCGCTGGTCTGCGCCGTCACGGCGCTCACGCTCACGGCGTGCGGCAGTGGCGGAGCCGGCGGGTCGAGCGGCGGGAACGTGACCCTGAAGCTGGTCGCCGCCGACTACGGTGACAAGGCCTCCAACAGCTCGAAGACGTACTGGGACGGTGTCGCCGCCGCCTTCACCGCGGCCAACCCCGGCATCAAGGTCGACGTCCAGGTCATCAACTGGAACGACATCGACAAGCAGGTCAAGACGATGATCCAGAGCGGGAACGTCCCCGACGTCCTGCAGACCGGCGGCTACGCCGACAAGGTCGCCGACGACCTGCTGTACAAGGCCGACGAGGTGCTCTCCACCGCGACCCAGGCCAACCTGATCGCCACCTTCGCCGACGCCGGCAAGGTCAAGGGCACCCAGTACGGCATCCCGTTCGTCTCCTCGGCCCGGGCCTTCTTCTACAACAAGGCCCTCTTCGCGCAGGCCGGCATCACCCAGCCGCCCACCACCTGGGACGAGCTCAAGCAGGCCGCCGAGAAGATCAAGGCCAAGGTGCCGGGGGTCATCCCGTACGCCCTGCCGCTCGGGCCGGAGGAGGCCCAGGGCGAGAGCATGATCTGGGAGCTCGGCAACGGCGGCGGCCACACCGACAAGAGCGGCGCCTACACCGTCAACAGCCAGGCCAACGTCGACACCTTCAGCTGGCTGAAGTCCAACCTCGTTCAGCCGGGCCTCACTTACGCCAACCCGGCCTCCACCGACCGCAAGACCGCCTTCGCCGACTTCGCGGCCGGCAAGACCGCCATGCTCAACGGCCACCCCTCGCTCATCGCCATGTCGACGGAGGGCAAGGTCGAGTACGGCGTCGCGCCCATCCCCGGCAAGAGCGGCCCGCTCAAGTCCACGCTGGGCGTGGCGGACTGGACGATGGCGTTCAAGAAGAACGGCCACGCCGCGGAGATCAAGAAGTTCCTCGACTTCGCGTACTCCAAGGAGAACACGCTCAAGTTCGTCGAGACCTACAACCTCATGCCGGTCACCCAGGACACCCTGAAGGAGATGGGTGCCAACGGCAAGCACAAGGACCTCGAACCGTTCTTCGCCCTGCTGCCCGGCGCCTCCTTCTACCCGCTGGGCGACACCGCCTGGGACGCGGTCTCCGCCGAACTGAAGAAGGGCATCGGCTCCGCCGTCGCCGACGACCCGGCCAAGGTCCTCGGTGACCTGCAGAAGAAGGCCCAGGACGCGGTGGCCAACAAGTAGCCCTTCCCCCATGGTGCTCCGCCGGCCCCGCACCCCGCCGCCGGAGCACCCGGGCGGCGGCGGCCGTCCCCCTGCCGTCGCCGCCCCCACCCCGTCGAACGCGCCTGCCGCACCCGCCCGCTGTGCGGCAGGCGCCGCCCCACACGCCCGGAAGGCACCCTCGTGTCCCTCAAGTCCACCGCCCCGCAGGCCCGGAGGGCCGGCCGGCGAAAGCCCGCCCGCTCCGGCCTCGCCCGGCTCGGCCCGCTGCCGTGGATCGGCCCGGCCGTCCTGCTGATCGTCCTCGTGGTCCTGTGGCCGGTGTACGAGATGGTCCACACCTCCTTCCTGCGGATCAGCACCAGCGGCTTCGTCCGCGGCTCGGCCGGCCTCGACAAGTACCGCAAACTCTTCGACGAACCGGACCTCGGCCAGGTGCTCGTCCGCACCGTGGTCTGGACGCTGGCGGTCGTCGCCCTGACGATGCTCCTCTCGCTGGCCCTCGCCCAACTGTTCAACCAACGCTTCCCCGGCCGCCGTTACACCCGCTGGGCGCTGATCGCGCCCTGGGCCGCATCCGTCCTGATGACCTCCATCGGCTTCAAGTGGATGCTCAACCAGACCTCCGGGGTGCTCAACACCCTGATGGCCGACCTGGGGCTGATCGACGGCCCCCGGGACTGGCTCGGCGACCCGGACACCGCCTGGCCGTGGATGATCCTGGTGGCCGTCTTCGTCTCGCTGCCCTTCACCACCTACACCCTGCTCGCCGGCCTCCAGACCGTGCCGTCCGAGCTGTACGAGGCGGCCAGGGTGGACGGCGCCTCCCCCGTCCAGGCGTACCTGCGGATCACCCTGCCGCTGCTGCGGCCGGCGTTCCTGGTCGGCCTGGTGATCAACCTGATCAACGTCTTCAACTCCTTCCCGATCATCTGGGGCATGACCCAGGGCGGGCCCAACAGCGACACCGCCACCACGACGGTGTTCATGTACCAGTTGAAGAACACCGACATCGCCGAGTCGGCCGCCATGTCCGTCGTCAACTTCGCCCTGGTCGTCCTGATGGTCCTCGTCTTCCTCAAGGTCAGCCGGTGGAACCAGGAGGAGAACTGATGTCCCATCATGCCACTGCGGGCCGCCGCACGATCAGGCCCCGCACCCTCGTCATCACCGCCGTCGCCTGGGCGCTGGCCGCGCTGTTCCTGCTGCCGTACCTGGAGATGGTCGTCACCGCCGTCCGGCCGGCCGACGAACTGCGGGACTCCACCTACCTGCCGAGCCACTTCGCCTGGTCCAACCTGGTCGACGTGTGGCGGGACTCCACGCTCGGCGACAACCTCCAGGTCACCCTGCTGGTCTCGGGCGGCTCCACCCTGCTGGCCCTCGCGGTCGCGCTGCCGGCCGCGTACTACACCGCCCGCATCCGCTACCGCGGCCGGAAGCTGTTCCTGCTGCTGGTCCTGGTGACCCAGATGTTCCAGCCGACCGCGCTGCTGGTCGGCCTCTACCGCGAGTTCCACCAGCTGGACATGCTCAACTCGGTGTGGACGCTGATCCTCTGCAACGCGGCGTTCAACCTGGCCTTCACCATCTGGATCCTCACCGCCTACATCGGGTCCATCCCGGTGGCGCTGGAGGAGGCCGCCATGCTGGACGGCCTCGGCCGGCTGGGGACGCTGCGGAAGGTGGTGCTGCCGCTGGCCATGCCCGGCATCGTCACGGCGGTGATCTTCACCTTCATCTCCGCCTGGAACGAGTTCGTGATGGGCCTGACACTCTCCACCGAGCCCGGCAGCCAGCCGCTCACGGTCGGCATCAACAGCTTCATCGGCAACTACACCGTCCAGTGGAACTTCCTCTTCGCGGGCTCGGTGATCGCCATCCTGCCGGTGGTGGTGCTGTTCGCCGTCATCGAGCGCCACGTGGTGTCCGGCCTCACCGCGGGATCCGTCAAGTAGCGGGGTCCGTCAAGTGGCGGGATCCGCCGTCCGGGCGCCCAGGGGCCCGGACGGCGGCGGCGCGAGGTGGCCGGTCAGGCGTCCAGGGGACGCCAGGCCGGCCCGTCGCCGTCCTGCCGGACCCGGCCGAAGACCACGTCGGCGAAGTGGACGCCGAAGCCGATGGTGTCCGGCTCCGCCAGTTCGGCGACCAGGCGGCGGCGGTGCTCGGCGGTCCGCGCGAGGTCGTGGTCGAAGGCCGCGGACCACTCCGGGTGGTCGATCTGGATCGGCGAGTGCACGGCGTCGCCGAAGGCGATCAGCCGCCGGCCGCCCCCGGTGATCACGTACTCGGCGTGTCCGACGGTGTGGCCCGGGGTGATCCGCACCCGGACGCCGGGGAAGACCTCCTCCCCGTCCGTGATGGTGCGGACCCGCGGCGCCAGGGCCGCGACCTGCTCGCCCATGCCCTGGTCCTCCAGGATGTCGCGCCGCTTCCACTCCGGCTCGGAGATCAGGTACTCGGCGTGCCCGAACAGGAGCTCTTCCGTGCCGGGCACCGGGTGGCAGGCCCAGCCGAGGTGGTCGACGTGGAGGTGGGTGAAGGCCACCGCCTCGATGGACTCGGGACGGCGCCCGAGCGCGGCCAGGTTCTCCGGCAGGGCGCCCCCGTGGATCACGCCGACCGGGCCCTCCGGGAACTCCAGACGCTGCGGGCCGAAGCCCGTGTCGATCAGCAGCGCGCGGTCGCCGTGCTCCACCAGCAGGGCGCCGACGCTCCCCACCAGGTGGCCGGTGGCGTCCAGGTACTCCGGGTGCGCGGCCCAGGTCCCGTCGGTGGTGTCGGGGAGCAGCGGCAGCGGGCGCAGCCGTACGTCGCCGTCCGGCACGTACGTCACCTTGAGGTCGCCCAGCCGGATGGAGCGGATCACGCCCGGGCGGCTCAGTCGTGCGTCCTGGCCCTCGGGTCGTACGTCCTGGGCCTGGGCAAGCGTCACGTCGGACATGGGTCTCCCTTGTGAGTGGTCGTCGGATGGCGCGCCACGTCGCTGTGCGTCCTTCCGTGGCGGCGAAGATCACCATAATCATCAAGCTTGAATCATTCAAGCTGCAATTATTCGGGCTTGATGGAGTTGGTAGGATGACCCCATGACGACGTCCCCCGAGCAGCAGGTCCTCGCCGAGCGGCAGCTGTGCGGCATGGTCAACGGGCTGGCGCAGCGGATCGCGGAGCACGTGCGCAACCGCGCCACCTCGCTGGGCCTCACCGTGGCGCAGGCGACCGCGCTGCGGGAGATGAGCGGGCCGATGACCATGCGGGAGCTCGCCGAACGCATGTGCTGCGAGCCGTCCAACACCACCTTCGTCATCGACAAGCTGGAGAAGCAGGGCCTGGTCGAGCGCCACCCGCACCCCACCGACCGCCGCGCCAAGCACCTCGTCCTCACCACCGAGGGCACCGCCCTGCGTGACGACCTGCTCGGCCTCCTGGCCGTCGACTCCCCGCTCTCCGCCCTCGGCGCGGACGAGCAGCGCCTCCTCCGCGGCCTGCTGGAGCAGGTCATCACCCGGCCCTGAACCCGGCCCGAAGCCGACCGGGCCGGGCCCAGCAGTCCCTCGGCGACGGGCGCGACGTCCTCGTACCGGACCGGCGGGAACGGGAACCCGGCCGCCGCCCGCGTTGGTGACCGCGATCCAGCAGTCGATCAGCTGATCGCGCAGCCCCCGGCCGAACTGCCGCGGATCGGTGAACCGGGTGAGACCGACCATGTCGTCGTGCGCCATGGCCGGGAGCATTCCCCCACTGCCCGGAGATCGTGCGCGACCGGGCTTGACCTTCGAGTCGGGTGGAAGGTCTACCGTCGGCGGTGTGACGAGCTACCGCATCTCGCAGCTGGCCGAACGCTCCGGTGTCCCGGCCACGACGCTGCGTTTCTACGAGGGCGCCGGGCTGCTGCCGGCCGACCGGACCGCGTCCGGGTACCGGGTCTACGGGGAGGAGGCGGTCGAACGGCTGGCGTTCATCTCCTCGGCCAAGCTGCTGGGACTGGCGCTGGAGGAGATCCGCGAACTCCTGGACCTCCGGGAGGAGGGCGTGTGCGCCTCCGTGCGCGCCCGCATGCTGCCGCTGCTGGCGGACCGGATCGGTGACACGGAGCAGCGGATCGCCGAACTTCGCGCCTTCGCCGCCCACCTGGCCGCCGTCCACGGCGAGCTGTCGGCCCCCGCCCCCGAGGGCGCCTGCGGGCCGGACTGCGGCTGCACCACGAACGGCGCCCGCGGGCCGGTGCCGGTGACGCTCTCCCCCAGCCGAGCGATCACCGGGCCGACGGAGGCATGGCGTGAGGCCCCGGTCACCTGCAGCCTCGACGGCGCCGCGCTGGGCGAGCGCACCCGGCAGTGGCGCGAGCTCGTCGCCGGGGCCGAACGGCGCGAGGAGATCCCGGACGGCCTGCGGCTCTCCTTCCCCGCCGACCCCGACCTCGCCGGACGGCTCGCCACCCTCGCCGCCGCCGAACAGGGCTGCTGCGCCTTCCTCGACTTCACCCTCCAGCTGACCCCCACCGCCCTCCGGCTGAGCGTACGCGCGCCGCGGAGCGCCGCCGGGATGCTGGCCGACCTCTTCGGAGCACCCGCGTGACCTCTTCCCCTTCCAAGCCGTGGGGCCCGATCGGCGCCGGCCTCGCCGCCGTCGCCGCCTGCGCGGTGTGCTGCGCGGGCCCCGTTCTGGCCGTACTCGGCGGCCTCGGCACCGCCTCCGCGATCGGCGCCCTCTGGGTGCCCGCCCTCGCCGCCCTGGCCGTCGCCGCCCTCGCCGCGCTCCTCGTCCTGCGCCGGCGCCGGCGGAGGGCGGCCTGCCGCACCGTCCAGGAACGCGCCGACCTCGGCATGCCCACCCTCGGCCCACCCCGCTGACCGTTCGCGGGCCCGTCGGCCGGGCGGGCCCGCGGCCGCTTCAGGTGGTACAGGCGGCCAGCCGCCGTCGGCACTCGTCGAGCGCCTCCGCGACGCTGCCGCGCTCATCGCGGTCCGCCGGGTCGAGGAGTTCACCGGCCTCCACCGGCGCCGCCCAGAACTCGGCGAGCCGGCCGTGCTCGGCGTGGGGCCGTAGCGCGTCAGGATGAGGAAGTCGGCCGCCAGCTCACCGTTGTCCCGCGCGCTCGGCCCGGCTCCGGCGGCTCCCGCAACGAGGCGGGCCCTGACGTCCCGCACGCCATTCGGTTCGATGGGCCGTCGGCTTCACGCGCGCGGGCGCCGACGGCGGTCGCTGCTCAACGGCGGGCGCTCGCCAGCAGCGCCGCGTGGGGCAGGACCAGCAGGCCGTCCTCGCCGAGGAGGTCCTGGGCGAGCGCGTCGAAGTGCCGCCTCACCTCCGCGCGGGTCTCCTCGGGGTGGCTCAGCAGCAGCTGGCCGATGAAGCCGACCCCGGCCGCCGGGCCGCCCCACCATTCCTCGGGGGCCGCCCGGTGATCCCACGTCAGGGTGCGGCAGGTCGCCTCGCGCAGCTCGGCCGAGGTCAGCAGTGCGGCCAGGCCCTCCGGGTTGCGCGGGAAGTCGTCCTCGGCGGCGAGCGGGGGCAGGTGCGCGGGCCGGGTGAGGCCCGCCGCCTGGACGGCCCGGCCGAGCAGGGCCTGCCCGGCGGGGGCCGGGACCGCCCAGATCGTCAGCGCGATCCGGCCGCCGGGCCGTACGACGCGGCGCAGCTCCGCGAGGGCGTCCAGCGGACGGCCGACGTGGTTGAGCACGAAGTTGCCGACCACGGCGTCGAAGGCACCGTCCGCGAAGGGGAGCTCCGGCAGGACGGCCTCCAGGACCTCGGCCCCGGGCGCGGCCCGCCGGGCCAGCTCGACCATGCCGGGATCGGCGTCCACCGCGGTCACCTTCGCGCCGCGCTCGCAGGCCGCCGCGGCCACCGTGCCCGTCCCGGTGCCGACATCGAGGACGCGCGTCCCCTCCGCCACCTCCGCCGCGTCCAGCAGTTGCGCGGCCGGATGGGCGCAGAGCCTCGCGGCGGTCCGCGCGAACGCCTCCGCCCGCCCGGCCCACATCCGCCGCTCGTACGCGTCGAAAGCCGTCACCGTCATCGTCGTCTCCCCCTCGTGTGTGCGCCGCGAAGATCGGGAACGCGGCCTTTCAGGACCCTAACGCAGACGGCGAGCGGCAGGCCGGGGCCCGTGGAGCGGAGGGGCGTTCGGGCGCGGGCACCGCGGACCTGCCCCTTGTTCCCGCCAGGGCTGCCCCGGTGTACCTGGTCGGGGTGGCCGGGGCGACGGTTGGATTGCGGGGAGGCCCCGCCTCCCGAACGTCGTACGGGGCGCAGTGGCCGGACCGGCCGGGATCGTCCCCGGACGAACGGGGTGCCGGAGGGGAGCGATCTTGGTCCGCATATCCTCCTGGTTGCCTTCCCTGTCCGAACCTATGGAGCTTCGATGGGCCGTTACATCATCCGCCGGCTGATACAGGCGATCCCTGTCCTGCTCGGTGCGACGTTCCTGATCTACTGGCTGGTGTTCGAACTGCCCGGTGACCCCGTGCAGGCGCTGGCCGGCGAACGACGGGCCAATCCGATCATCGCGGAGATGATCCGTCAGAAGTACCACCTGAACGAGCCCTTCCTGGTCCAGTACTGGTACTACCTGCTCGGTGTCTTCCAGGGCGACCTGGGCGAGAGCCTCAACGGCCGGTCGGTGAGCGACATGATCGGCGAGTCCTTCCCGTACACCATGAACCTGGGGCTGATCGCCTTCGCCTTCGAGGCGGTCATCGGCGTGCTGGCCGGCATCATGACGGCGCTGCGCAGGGGCGGGTTCCTGGACAACCTTCTGCTGATCAGCACGCTGCTCGTCATCTCGATCCCGGTCTTCGTCACCGGCTTCGTGCTGCAGCTCGCCCTCGGCGTCAAGTTGAAGACCGACTACGGCATCGAGTTCTTCACCGTCTCCTTCAACGAGGAGGACGGCCTGCGCGCCTACCTGCTGCCCGCCTTCGTGCTGGCCGTGATGTCCCTCGCGTACGTCGCCCGGCTCACCCGCACCACCCTGCTGGAGACCATGCGCGCCGACTACGTCCGCACGGCCGTCGCCAAGGGGCTCAAGCGCAGCCGGGTGATCGGGCGTCACGCGCTGCGCAACGCGCTGATCCCGATCGTCACCTTCCTCGGCGCCGACCTCGGCGGCCTGATGGGCGGCGCGGTCATCACCGAGAGCATCTTCAACATCCACGGCATCGGCGGCCTGCTCGCCCGGGCCGTGCACCAGAAGCAGGGCACGGTCATCGTCGGCGTGGTCACGCTGCTGGTGCTGATCTACCTGGTCACCACGCTGCTGGTGGACATCCTGTACGCCGTGCTCGACCCGCGGATCCGTTACGAGTAACCGGCCGAAGCCTCGCGGAGCTCCTGGTCGAGGGGTGCCTCAGGAACCGGCCTCCGCGAGGCGCGGGGTGCGGTGGAGCGAGATGAGCAGCCGCCAGACCTGGTGGGCGATCCGCTCCGGGGAGGCCTCGATGACGCCGTGCAGCCAGTCCGCGAGGACGCCGGTGAAGGTCCCGGCCACCGCGGAGGCGACCAGGTCGGGCTCCGGGGCGCCCGCGAGCGCGCGCTCGGTTCGGCTGCGTTCGCGCAGGTCACGGCGGAGCACCAGGCCGAGCGGGCCTCCCCCGCCGAGGGTCAGCAGGGTCCGGTAGAGGTCGGCGTGCGGCACCAGTGAGCCGAAGAACGCGGTGAGCGCCGGGGGCGGTGCCTCCGGGTCGGGCACGCCCCGCCAGGCGTGCAGGGCGTCGACCGCCTCGTGGACGATGTCGGCGCAGGCGTCCACCGCCAGCGCCTCCAGGTCCGCGTAGTGGACGTAGAAGGTGGCCCGGCCGACGCCGGCCCGGCGGACCAGGGCGGCCACGTTGACCTCGGCGAGCGGGCGCTCGGCGCACTCCTCCAGCAGCGCCCGGCGTAGCTTGGCCCGGGTGCGTTCGGCGCGCGGGTCCTGGGCGGCGCGGGGGTCCTGGGCGGGGCGGGGGTCCTGGGCGGGCCGCGAGGCGGCGGCGCGCGGGTCGGGGGCGGCGTTCATCGGGCGATCAGGACGGCGGCGAGCGCCAGCGCCCCCGGCAGCGCCTGGGCGAGCAGGATCCGGCGGTTGGCGGTGGCGGCGCCGTACAGGCCGGCCACGACGACGCAGGCGAGGAAGAAGACCTGCGCCTGGAAGCCGACCGGGTCCCCGGCGATCAGGCCCCAGACCAGCCCGGCGGCGAGGAAGCCGTTGTAGAGGCCCTGGTTGGCGGCCAGCGGGGCGGTGGCCCGGGCCAGGTCGGCGTCGAAGCCGGAGAGCTCCCGGCCGGGGCGGCGTTGCCAGAGGAACATCTCCAGCACCAGGAAGTACCCGTGCAGGGCGGCCACCAGGCCGACCAGGACATCAGCGGTCACGCTCATCGTCAGCTCCGATTTCATGGACAGGTGTCCATCATAGCTGGACACATGTCCAGGATCCCGCCGCCGGACACACCGCTGCCCCGGACACCGTGAGGTGTCCGGGGCAGCGGTGGGGCGGCCGTGGGATCAGGATGGGATCAGTAGGTGACGATGCCGGGGTCCGACAGGCCCGGGGCGCCGGTCTCGACATGGCCGGCGAAGCGGCGGACGAAGTCGGCCGTCGTGTTGGCGGTGACCGTCACGTCGTACCAGTGGTGCCCGGCGCCCAGGTCGACGGTGAGCGTGACGGTGGCGCCCCGGCGGACCGTGACGGTCGTCGGGCCGCCGCCGTACGCGTTGACGACGGTGAGCACGGCGTCCGCGCCCGCGTTGGTGAGGGTCAGGTCGAGGTTGCCGGTGCCCGCGTCGTGGCGCGCCCGGACCTCGGGCCCGGCGGTCCTGCCGGGGTTGCGGAAGCGGCGCAGGAAGCCGTTCGGGCCGTGGACGGTCAGGTCCGTGACGCCCTTGGAGTACTTGGTGTTCCAGCTGTCGGTCACCGACCTGCCCGCCTCGGCGGTGTATGTCCACGGGCCGTCGGTGCGGTTGGGCGAGGTCACCAGGAACTGGGCACCGGCCGCGGCGCCCCCGCTGAAGGTGAGGCCGAACTTGCCGTTGACGATGTCCGCCGCGCCGTCCACGTACGGCGCGTACTTCAGCGGGCGGGTCGGCCTGGCGCCCGGCTCCTGCTTCGGCAGGGTGCCGGTGGCGGGCGGGGTGGGCACGTAGTCCGGGTGGCGGTTGCGGTCCCGCGGGGCGTAGCCGGCCGTGGAGGGCAGCGCCGCGGGCGCCGCGTTGGCGGCGGAGAAGTCGAAGGCGGAGGTCAGGTCACCGCAGACGGCACGCCGCCAGGGCGAGATGTTGGGCTCCTGGACGCCGAAGCGGCGCTCCATGAACCGCAGGATCGAGGTGTGGTCGAAGGTCTCCGAGCAGGTGTAGCCGCCGGTGCTCCACGGCGAGACGACCAGCATCGGCACCCGCTGGCCCAGCCCGTACGCGCCGGCCGCGTAGCCGGTGCTGCCGGGGTGGTAGTCGGCGGAGGTCGCCACGGTGGACAGGCCCTGGGAGGCGGAGGAGGGCGGGAACGGCGGTACGACGTGGTCGAAGAAGCCGTCGTTCTCGTCGTAGGTGATGAACAGCGCGGTACGGGCCCACACGTCGGGGTTGGAGGTCAGCGCGTCCAGCACCTGGGAGACGTACCAGGCGCCGTAGTTCGCGGGCCAGTTGGGGTGCTCGGTGAAGGCCTCGGGCGCGGCGATCCAGGAGATCTGCGGCAGCGTGCCGGCCTGCACGTCGCGCCGCAGGTGGTCGAACAGGCCGTCGCCCGCCTTGGCGTCGGTGCCGGTGCGGGCCTTGTCGTACAGCGGGTTGCCGGGCTGGGCGTTGCGGTAATTGTTGAAGTACAGCAGGGAGTTGTCGCCGTAGTTGCCGCGGTAGGCGTCGTTGATCCAGCCCCAGCTGCCGGCGGCGTTCAGGCCGTCGCCGATGTCCTGGTAGATCTTCCAGGAGACGCCGGCCGCCTCCAGGCGCTCCGGGTAGGTCTTCCAGCCGTAGCCGGCCTCCTGGTTGCCGAGGACCGGGCCGCCGCCGGTGCCGTCGTTGCCCGTGTACCCGGTCCACATGTAATACCGGTTCGGGTCGGTGGAGCCGATGAACGAGCAGTGGTAGGCGTCGCAGATGGTGAAGGCGTCGGCGAGCGCGTAGTGGAACGGGATGTCCTCGCGCGTCAGGTACGCCATGGTGGTGGCCGTCTTGGCGGGGATCCACTGGTCGTACTTGCCGTTGTTGAACGCCTTGTGGCCGCCGGCCCAGTCGTGGTTCAGGTCCTGGATGAACTGCAGGCCCAGGTCGCTCACCTGCGGGCGGAACGGCAGCACCTCCTTCTTTGCGCCGTCCGCCTGGTACCAGACCGGCTTCCCGCTGGGCAGGGTCACGGGCCGCGGGTCGCCGAAGCCCCGCACGCCCTTCATCGCCCCGAAGTAGTGGTCGAACGAACGGTTCTCCTGCATCAGGACGACGATGTGCTCGACGTCCTGGATGGTGCCGGTGCTCCCCTGCGGGGCGATGGACGCGGCGCGCGCGATGCTCTGCGACAGTGCCGGGAACGCCACGGTCGCACCGGCCAGTTGGAAGAAGCGGCGGCGGTTCAGTTCTGCCATGGGTGGGATGACCTCTGCGTGTCACGGGGGGGGTGGAGGAAGACGCCCCCAAGGACAGCGCCCGCACCCGACCATCCGGCGGCCCGCTCGTGACCGCCCGCTGTACGCCAGGCGAACACCGTCGAGTTGTACAAACATCTGACGACGCCCGCCCCACCCGCCCCGGGGCCCGGAGAGTCAGGTCGCCTCCGGAAGGTGGCGCGCCGCCACCAGTCCGGCCACCGTCCGCAGACGCCCGAAGTACGAGGCGCAGTAGGCCTCCTGGATCAGCGGCACGGCCTTGTCCAGGTCGGCGATGCACCGCCAGAGGAGGGCAACGCCGTCGTCGTCGAGCCCGCTCCTCAGCTCCCGCTGGACGACGGCGGCCATGTCAGCGTCCAGCAGGATCAGTTCCACACCGTCGATGTCCACGCCACGGAAGCTCGGCGGGTACGCCGCCTGCCGGTACTCCTCCCACAGGCGGGCGAGCCGGTCGGCGGGCTTCTCCGCGCCCGGTCCGTCCTCGGCCGTGCCCTCGGCGGCCGGAAGCCGCAACAGCAGGGTGACGGCGTCGAACACGGCGCGCACCAGGACGACGGCCCCGAGCGGCAGCAGGGCGGCACTCGTCGCCGTGCCCTGCCCGAGCCGGTCGCGCAGCAGCCGGGCACGGTCGAGCTCGGCGGCGAGTCCGGCCGGGAGCAGCCCGGCGTCGGTGGCCCGCCGGAGCAGTTCCCCGAGCGGCCCTTGGACGGCCAGCCGCTCGGTGATCGCGTGCTCCAGCGCGAGCAGGGAGTGCGACACGGCGACGGTGGCGAACTCGTACCGGTGGTAGGAGTGCCGGATCAGCTCGCGGGAGGTCTCCAGCGTGCTCATCACGGACATCGACGCGCCGGCCGGCAGGACCAGGTCGGCCACCAGGGCGTCCATGCCCTCGAAGTCCTGGGCGAGGTTACGGGCGCGCGGATCCGGCGCCGGGAACGGGGAGATCACCGGTTCAGTCTGGCCTCCCGGGGACGACGGGCGCCATAGGTTTTGCCCGCCCCGGGCCCGGCGGGCCGGATGGATCAGACGGGTCGGACGGCGGCGAGGAGGGTGGCGAGCGGGGCGGGGGTGTGGTCGAGGTCGAGGGCTTCGGCGAGGAGGCGGCCGTAGCGGATCTTGCGGCCCTTCTTGGTGCCGAGGAAGCGGCGCATCTGGTGCTCCGGGGGGCGGCCCTGCTGGGCGGGCTGGCGGACGAAGGTGCGCCAGGCGGGGTGGTCGCCCTCGGCGCGGACGACCTCCTCGATCCGGGGCACGCCGAGCGCGCGGATGAACTCCTCCTCCAGGTCGCCCGCGCAGACGTGGACGGCGTGCGGCGGCGCGCCGGCCTGCTCGAAGCCGCGGTCGTAGAAGCGCCGCTCGTTCTCGTCGCAGAGCCCGAGCAGGCACAGCCCCAGCCCCGACGGGCCGAGCCGGCCCGCGTAGTGGCCCACGTTCATCGCCCCGCCCATGGACAGGACGCAGACGCCCTCGGCCGCCAGGTCGCGGCCCAGGCGGGCGGCGAGCGCCTCGACGGCGGCGGCGTCGCTCGGCCCCTCCAGCAGCACCGCGACGCGTACGCCCAGGCGCGCGGCCAGCTCGGCCGCCCGCTCCTCCCCCGGACCGCCGGCCGCCCACTCGGTCACCGCGTCCCGGAACTCCCGCATGTCCGCCATGGGCCGATTCTGCTCCGGAGCGGGCGTGCGGGGCATGTGGTTTTCGCCGGGGCGGCTACCCGCGGTCGGGGCCGAGGTCGACCGGCAGTGTCCGGTGGCCGTTGGAGATCAGGGACTCCAGGGGGCGCAGCCGGGTGCCGGGGGTGAGGGCGGCCTCGGGGAAGCGGTCGAAGAACAGGCGCAGGGCGATCTCGGCCTCCATCCGGGCGAGCGGGGCGCCGAGGCAGAAGTGCACGCCGTGGCCGAAGGCGAGGTGGTCCTTGACGGTGCGCAGGGCGTCGAAGACGTCGGCGTCCTTGCCGTGCACGCCCGGGTGGCGGCCGGCGGCGGCGTACGCGGCGAGGATGGCGTCGCCGGCGGGGATGGTGGGCCCGCCGGGCAGGTCGATGTCCTCGACGGCGTAGCGCAGCGGGAGGTGGGCGACGGGGGCGCTGTGGCGCAGGCTCTCCTCGACGATGTCGGCCCAGCCGGCGCGGCCGGAGCGGACGTGGGCGAGTTGGTCCGGGTCGGTGAGCAGGGCGGTGAGGGCGTTGTCGATCAGGTTGACGGTGGTCTCGTACCCGGCGGATATGACGAGCAGCAGGGTGTCGCGCAGTTCGTCCTCGGTGAGGGCGGTGCCGTCGCCCTCGGTGTCGCGGGCGGCGATGAGCAGGGAGGTCATGTCCTCGCCGGGGGCGGCGCGTTTGGCGGCGATCAGCTCGTCGAGCATCGCGTACAGGGCGAGGGTGTTGGCGTGGGCCTGTTCGGCGGAGAGGGTGGTGTCGAAGACGTTGTCGACGTTGCGGCGGAAGCGCTCCCGCAGGTGGTCGGGCAGGCCCATCAGGTGGCCGATGACGTGGATCGGCAGCGGGTGGGCGAGGCGTTCGCGCAGGTCGGCGGGGCTGCCGGCGGGGGTGGTGGCGAGGTCGTCGAGCAGGGCGCGGGTGAGCTCCTCGACGCGGGGGCGCAGGGCCTGGATGCGGCGGGCGGTGAAGGCGCCGCTGACCAGGCGGCGCAGCCGGCGGTGGTCGGGGCCGTAGGCGGTGAACATGCTGCGGACGGAGACCCAGAGGGCCAGCGGCCAGGTGCCGGCGATCTCGGGGAGGCGCGGCCAGTGCCGGTGGGCGTCCTTGGAGACGCGGGGGTCCTTGAGGAGGGTGTGCAGGAGGGCGGGGTCGGCGACGGCCCAGGCGTGGACGCCGAGGATGTCGACGCGGGTGGCGGGGGCGTCGTGGAGGCGGGCGGTCTCGGCGTCGCGGTCGCGGCCGGAGGGGTCGAGGACGAGCGGCGGGTTCACACGGGCTCCTTCGTCGGGGCCCGGTGGACGGACCGGGCGGGTGCGGAGGCGGGAACGGGCTTCGCTCATGGTTGGGCAGCGGCGGGTCGGGGGCAAGACCGCCTCCGGCCGTCCGGGCACCGGACTGCCGTGTTCCCGGGCGGGGTTGCCCCGGGAACACGGCAGGTGACGGACCACCAGGGCTAGACGGTGGCGGGCTGGACGGCGGCAGGCTGTACGGCGTCGGGCCGGGCGGCGGCCGGGGTGGGGCGCGGCGCCCGGGCGGGGGTCGGCAGGGCGGCGCGGCGGGCGTGGAGGACGGTGGCGTCCAGGGGGAGCGGTGTGCGGTCGACGAGTTCGAGTCCGGCGTCGGCGAAGAGCCGGGCGTAGTGGTCGGCCCGGCGTTCCCGGCCGCCGGTGTTGCACATCATGTGGAGGTCCCAGGCGGTGGCCAGGGAGGCGGAGCCGTCGGCGGGCAGGACGCGTTCGACGACGAGCAGGTCGGCGTGGGCGGGCATGGCCCGGGCGCAGTGGCGCAGGATCTCCCGGCAGCGTGCGTCGTCCCAGTCGTGCAGGACGCGGGAGAGGAGGTAGACGTCCGCGCCGGCGGGGACGTCGGCGAAGTCGCCGGCCAGGTAGGTGCAGCGGTCGCCGCAGCCGCGGGCGTCGAGCAGCCGGCGGGCGGCCTCGACGGCGTGCGGGCGTTCCAGCAGGACGCCGCGCAGGTGCGGGTGGGCGGTGAGGACGCGGCCGAGGAGTTCGCCGTTGCCGCCGGCGATGTCGACGACGGTTCGCGGGGAGCCCGCGCGGGCCGCGGCGGTGAGGACGGGGTGGTCGGGGACGGGTTCGAACATGCGGGAGCTCGCGGCCATGGACCGGTCGAAGAGTTCGGCGAGTTCGGGGTGACGGGCGAAGTGGTCGAAGTGGTTCTCACCGAAGAGGTGGTCGAAGGCGGCCTGTCCGGTGCGAACGGTGTGCGCGAGACCCGCGAAGGAGCGGTAGAAGGGGCCGCCGTACATCAGGGCCAGGGGGCGCATCGACCCGGGGAGGTCCACGCGCAGGAGTGCGCCGAGGTCGGTGAGCCGGTAGCCGGCGGGGGCGGGATCGGGATCGGGTGTGACCACGCCGAGCATGGCGAGGTAGCGCAGCAGGGTGGCGAGGCTCTCGGGGTGGGCGTCGAGGCGGCGGGCCAGGGTGTCGACGCCGGTGGCCGTCCGGGTGTCCAGGGCGTCGGGCAGGCCGAGTTGGGCGCAGACGGCGAGGGCCTGGGTGGTCCAGGCGCCGGTGAGCAGGTGCAGCAGGGTCTCGGCCTGCCGGTGCGGGCCGCGGTCGGCGCCGAGGTGGGCGGCGGGGGCGGCGGGGGCGGCGGGGTGGGCGCCGAGGTGGGTGGCGAGGGTGCTGCGGTGGTCGCCGTGGGCGTAGAGCTCGACGCGGTGGTAGCCGGCGGTGGCGGTGGCGGGCGCGGTGAAGTAGAGGACGGTGCCGTCCTCGTGGGGGTTGTAACCGCCGCCGTCGGGGACGGCGCCGTGCCGGGTGAGCAGTGCGCATAATCCGCGCAGGACCAGCGGGTCGGGCCGCTCGACCTCCAGGGCGAGGTGGGCCTCGTGCTGTACGGCCCGTTCGTGGGCGGCGAGGGCGGCCAGCGGCGAGCCGGGCGGGACGGTCAGGGCGAACACCTCGACCATCCGGCGGTCGCCGTCGTGGCCGTCGACGGGCGGGCGCAGGATCCGCACGTCGAGGGTGGCCGCGTCGTGGCCGTGCCGGGCGGCCAGACGGTCGCGGACGACGACGCTGGGGTGGGCCGGGACGTCGGCGGGCAGTCCGCAGGCGGCGAGCTGGGCGCGCAGGGTGGCGTCGTCGGGTGGGAGGAGGAGCACCGCGGCGTGGGCGAAGCGGCAGTGGGCGGCGAGGGCGGACAGTTCCGCGGGGTCGAGGCCGGGGAGGAGGAGCGGGAGCAGGGCGGCGGTGTCGTGCCGTCGGACGAATTCGGCGGCCGCGCGGAGGCGGGTGGCGTCGTCGGGGGGTGGCGCGGGGGTCATGGGTCGGGGGGCTCTCTCGGAGGAAGGGGTGGGGGGTGGTTCAGACGCCGACGTAGTTCTCGGCGAACCAGTCCTGGTGGGTGCGGGAGGTGCGTAGCGAGTCGAGGCGGGAGCGGCGCAGACGTTCGTGAAAGAACGATTCTTCGGCCGCGGCGTCCGGGACGTGCAGGAGCTGGACCATCCAGTGCGAGAACTCCTGGGCGCGCCAGACGTGGGCCAGGCAGCGCTGCGAGTAGCGGGCGAGGCCGTCGCCGTCGCCGTGCGCGAGGTCGTCGACGAGGGCGCGGGCGAGGAGCTCGGCCTCCAGGATCGCCAGGTTGGCGCCCTTGGCGGCGGAGGGGCTGAGCAGGCTCGCGGCGTCGCCGGCGAGGAGCAGCGAGCCGTGGCGCAGCGGTTCGATGACGTCGGATTCGAGGTCGACGACGGCGCGTTGGAGGATCTCGCCGTGGTGGAGGGGGCCGTACTCGGCGGCGCGCATCCGCGTGTCGAGTTCGTCCCGGATCCGGTCCGCGGGCCAGGCGTCGGCGGGGGTGCCGCGCTCGCACTGCAGGTAGTAGCGGGTGACGTCCGGGGTGCGGGCCATGTGCCCGGCGAAGCCGCGCGGGTGGACGGCGTAGCCGACGGCGTCCAGGCTGGGCGGCGCCTGGACGAGCAGGCCGAGCCAGCTGACGCCGTGGTCGCGGTGGTGGCGGGGCGTGCCGGGCGGGAGCGAGCGGCGGGCCGCGCCGTGGCGGCCGTCGCAGCCTGCGACGTACCGGGCCTGCCAGCGGCCGGGGCGGCCGTCCGCCTCCCGTACGGTGACGGCGGGCCGGGCGCCGTCGGTGTCGAGGACGGCGAGGGCCTCGGTGCCGAGGCGGATCCGTCCGCCGGCGTCCAGGTAGTGCGTGAGCAGGTCGGTGACCAGCTCCTGCTGCGGGTAGACGGTGTGCCGTTCGCGCCGGCCGAGGGTGCCGTAGTCGAGGCGGAAGCGGCCGTCGTCGGTGCGGAACTCGCAGACGCCGTGGGGCCGTCCGTGCCGGTGCAGGCCGGCGGCGAGGCCGTGGCGTTCCAGGATCCGTACGGTGTCGGCGGCGAGGTAGCCGGCGCGGGCCCGGGTCCGGAGGTGGGCCCGGTCGGCGCGTTCGAGGATCACGCAGTCGATGCCGGCGGCGTGGAGGAGGTTGCCGAGCATCAACCCGGCCGGTCCGGCGCCGAGGATGACCACGTCGGCGGTTTCGGCGGCGACGTGGTGGTTCTGACGTTTCGTCACAAGAAGTGGATCTTAATCAGGGCAAAGCGCGGCATCCGTCCGGAATCACCTGGACCGGTGAATAGCATGATGATCCACGACGAGTCGCCCGGGCGGACGGTCCGGGGACCGCCTGCCCGGGCGGGTCGGCCGGGGGCTTGCCTGACGATGCGCGGCGCCCGGCGGGAATCGTCAGCCGAGGCTCGGGTAGTCGGTGTAGCCGGTCTCGCCGCCGACGTACATCAGGTGGGCCTCGCGGATCGGGTTGAGCGGCGCCCCGGTGCGCAGGCGGGTGACCAGGTCGGGGTTGGCCAGGAAGGAGCGGCCCAGGGCGATGAGGTCGGCACCGGCCGCCAGCAGGCGCTCGCCGGCGCCCCGGCCGCCGTCGGCGGGGAGCGGGCCGGGCCAGGGCAGCGCCGGGTTGGCGATCAGGGTGCGGGGCCAGGCCTCGCGCAGGGCGTGGAAGAGCGGCTGGTCCGGGTCGGCGAAGACGATGTGCAGGTACGCCGGGCCCAGCTCGGCGAGGGCGCGGACCAGCGCCGGGTAGACCTCCTCGACGTCGTCCTCGCGCATGCCGTTGGCGGTGACGCCGGGGGCGATGCGGACCCCGACCCGCTCGGGGCCGATCTCCTCGACGACCGCCCGCACGACCTCCAGGGTGAAGCGGATGCGGTTCCCGACCGACCCGCCGTACCCGTCGGTGCGCCGGTTGGTGTGCGAGGAGAGGAACTGGTGCAGCAGGTAGCCGTTGGCCGAGTGCGCCTCGACGCCCTCGAAGCCCGCGTCCACCGCCCGGCGGGCCGCGGCGGCGAAGTCGGCCACGGTGGCGCGGATGTCCTCCTCGGTCATCTCCCGCGGGACGACGGTCTCCTGATGCCCGTCCGGGGTGAAGATGGTGTCGGGCAGCGCCACCGGCGAGGGCGCGACCGGGTGGATCCCGGTGGTGGCGGGGTGGCCGACCCGGCCGCCGTGCTGCAGTTGGAGGAACATCCGGCCGCCGTTGGCGCGCACCTCCTCGGTGACCCGGCGCCAGCCGGCCACGTGGGTGTCGTCGTGGATCGCCGGGATGTTGGGGTAGGTGGCGCCCACCGCGTTGGGCGTCGCGGCCTCGGTGATGATCAGACCGGCCGAGGCGCGCTGCGCGTAGTACGTCGCCATGATCGGCTCGGGGACGCCCGTCGCGCTCGCCCGGTTGCGGGTCATCGGGGCCATCACCAGCCGGTTGGGCAGCCGCAGGGCACCGAGGCGGGCGGGCCGGAACAGCGGGGACTCCTCGCCGGTGGTACGCGCGGTGACGGCCGGGGTCAGCGTGTCCGTGCTCATGGGGTGCTCCTTCGTCGGCTCCGTGGGCCGGACCTCACCGGCCCGGTGCTCCGACTCTCCCGCGGGCGGCTTCGGGTCGGCTGACGGTCCGCTGACGGCCTCGGCCACGGGCCTGATGATCATCGCTGTGTAGGGTGGGCCCATGAGGTTCGGGGTGCTCGGTCCGGTGGCGGTGTGGGACACCGAGGGACGGCCGGTACGGGTGCCCGAGACCAAGGTGCGGGCGCTGCTGGCCGATCTGCTGGTGCACGAGGGCCGCCCGGTGCCGCCCGACCGTCTCGTCGACGACCTCTGGGGCGAGGACCCCCCGGGCAACCCCGCCAACGCGCTGCAGGCCAAGGTCTCCCAGCTGCGCCGGGCCCTCGGCCGCGACCGGGTCACCCGTCAGCCCGCCGGGTACCGGCTGGTCCTGGACGATGCGGCGGCCTCGCTCGACGCGGCCCGGTTCCGGTCGCTCGCCGCGGCGGCCCGGGTGTCCGCCGGACCGCGCGAGCGTGGCGAACTCCTCGGCGAGGCACTGGAGTTGTGGCGGGGCGAACCCTATGCGGACTTCACCGACGAGGAGTTCGTCCGCCCGGCCGCCCAGCGTCTGGCCGAGGAGCGGCTGACGGTGCTGGAGGAACGGGCGGAGGCCCGGCTGGCGTACGGCGACCCGCTGCTGCTCGGCGAACTGTCCGAACTGGTGGACCGCCACCCGCTGCGCGAGCGGCTGCGGGCCGTCCGGATGCGGGCGCTGTACCGTGCCGGCCGGCAGGGGGAGGCGATCGCCGAGTACGCCGGCCTGCGGACCCTGCTCGTCGACGAACTCGGCCTCGACCCGGGCCCCGAACTGACCGCGCTGCACGAGGCGATCCTGCGCCAGGACCCCGCCCTGCTGCCCGCTCCGGCCCGCCCCGCCCGCACCACTCCCCCGCCGCGCGAGACCGTCGATCCCCCGGCCCACCGGACCGCCGAGCCCCCGGCGCGCGAGGCGCCGCCGCGGCTGCCCACCCCGCGGACCACACTGGTCGGCCGCGGCCCGGCGCTGGACACCCTCACCGACCTCGTCCGCACCGAGCGCCTGGTGACCCTGACCGGCCCCGGCGGGGTGGGCAAGACCCGCCTCGCCCTGGCCCTCGCCCACCGTCTCGCCGCCGACCCGGGACCCGAACTGCCGGACGGCGTAGGCCTCGTGGAACTGGCGGCACTGCCCGCCGGCACCACCGGGATCGCCCAGAGCGTGGTCGCGGCGCTCGGGATCGGCCAGAGCGTGACCTCGGCCCGCCCACGGCCCGGTGCCCCCGCCGACCCGGCCGAGGACCCGTCCACGGCGCTGCTCGCCGCCGCACTGCGCGACCGCCGGACGCTGCTCGTCCTGGACAACTGCGAGCACGTGATCGAGGCCGCCGCCGACCTCACCGCGGCCCTGCTGGACGCCGCCCCGGGCCTGCGCGTGCTCGCCACCAGCCGGGAGTCGCTGCGACTGCCCGGCGAGGCGGTGCACCCCGTCGCACCGCTCGAACCCGCCGACGCCGCACGGCTGTTCGCCGACCGGGCCGCCGCGGCCGCGCCCGGCTTCGCCGACCGCCCCGGGGACGAGGGGACCCGGCAGGCCGTCGCCCGGATCTGCGAACGCCTGGACGGCCTCCCGCTGGCCCTGGAACTCGCCGCCACCCGCGTCCGGGCGATGGGCGTGCACGAGCTGGCCACCCGCATCGGCGACCGGTTCCGGCTGCTCTCCTCCGGAGGGCGCGGCCTGCCCGCCCGGCAGCAGACCCTGCGCGCGGTGATCGACTGGAGCTGGGACCTGCTCGACCCGCCCGAGCGGGCCGTGCTGCGACGCCTGGCCGTCCCCGCCGGCGGCTGCTCGCTCCGGGCCGCCGAGACGCTCTGCGCCGGGGACGGCGTCGGCGGCGACGAAGTGCTCGACCTGGTGGCCCGGCTGGTCGACCGCTCCCTGGTCGAGACGGCCCACGGCGCCAACGGCCCGCGCTACGGACTGCTGGAGTCGGTGGCCGCCTACGCACGGGACCGGCTGCACGAGGCGGGCGAGTCCGCAGCCGTCGCCGCCCGGCACGCCCGGTACTACGGCGAGCTGGCCGCCGAAGCGGAGGCCGAGCTGCGCGGGCCCGGGCAGCGGCGCCGGCTCACCCTCCTGGACGCCGACGCCGCCAATCTGCGCGCCGCACTCGATCACGACCTGAGCACCGGCGACACGGAGGCCGCCGTACGCCTGGCCGCCGCGCTCGGCCGGTGGTGGCTGCTGCGCGGCCGCTTCCACGAGGCCCGGCGCACCCTCGCCGCCGTCCTCACGGCGACGGCCACCGCCGAGGACGGCGAACTCCGCCTCCTGCACGACGCGTTCGCGATGCTGACCGGCGGACGTCCACCCGCCGAGGAGCCGGCCGCAACGGACATCCCCGACCCCGGCCGCCGCGGACGCGCCCTGTGGCTGTTCGCGTACGGGCTGCACCACGCGGGCGACCCCGCCCGCGCGGCCGCCGTGGGCGCCCGAGCGCTGGACCACTCCACCGCCGCCGCCGAGCCCTGGGGCATCGCCGCCGCCCGGGCCCTGCTGGCGCAGGCCGCACTGGCCGGGGGCGACCTGGCGACGGCCCGCCGGGAGGGCCGCGCCGCGGCCGAGGCCTTCCGCGAACTCGGCGACGGCTGGGGCGCGTTGCAGACCGTCCCGGTGCTCGCCGCCCTCGCCGAGATCGAGGGCGACTACGCCGCGGCCGCCGCCCGCCAGCGCGAAGGACTGGAGCTGGCCGAGGGGCTCGGCCTGGCCGCCGAGGCCGGTGCCCGCCGCGCCGGGCTGGGCCGCCTCGCCCTCCTGGCGGGCGAGTGGGAGAACGCCCGTCTCCTCCACGAGCAGGCCCGGCGCGCGGGCGCCGAGCAGGGGAACATGTTCGGCGAGGTGTTCGCCCTGATGGGGCTCGCCCTCGGCGCACGCCGCTCCGGCGACCTCGACGCCGCCGAACGCCACCTGCGGACGATGCTCGACGACTACCCCTCCTCCACCGCCGGGAAGCACCTGCTCCACGTGGAGCTCGGCTTCGTCGCCGAACAGCGCGGCCGGGCTACGGAGGCCGCCGACCTTCAGGTGCGAGCCCTGGCCTTCGCCGAGCGGTTGGGCGACGTACGCGCCCTCGCCCTGTCGCTGGAGGGCACGGCCTCGGCCGCCGCGGCCGCCACCGGGACGGCGGCCCGGGCCGCGCTGCTCCTCGGCGCCGCCGGCGCCGCCCGCCGCAGCATCGGTTCCCCCCTCCCTCACGGCGAACGCGCCGACGTGGACCGGATATCCGCCGCGGCCCGCGCCGCACTGGGCGAGGCCGCGTACGCCGCCGCGTACGCCGAGGGTGCGGCCCTGCCCCTCGCCGAGGCCGTCCGCACCGCCGCAGGCGGGTGACGGTCGACGCGCCCGCCCCGACGCGCCCGCCCCGGCGTGATCACCCCGGCATGATCACCGGAGACGGGGGCGGGTGGCCCGGCGGCTCCGCCCGGTGGGAGGCTGGTAGCGGGGCCCGAGCGCCGACCACCGATCCGAGCACGCGATGCCCACGAGGATTCTGCTGGAGGGACGCCCCGGCAGCGGGAAGACGACCGCGATCCGCCGGCTGGCGGCGCTGCTGCGCACCCGGGAGGCCGTCGGCTTCACCACGGAGGAGATCCGCCAGAACGGCACCCGGGTCGGTTTCGCCCTGGAGACGCTGACGGGCCGGCGCGGCGTACTCGCCCACGTCGGGCTGCCGGGGCCTTTGCGGGTCGGGCGGTACGGCGTCGATCTCACCGTGCTGGAACGGCTGGCGCTGCCCTCGCTCGCGACACCCACGGGACCGGACACGCTCGTGCTCATCGACGAGCTCGGGCGGATGGAACTGGCGCACCCCGCGTTCCGGGACGCCGTCCGGGCCGTCCTCGCGACCGGCGTGGACGTGGTCGCCACCGTGCACGCCCAGCACGAGCCCTTCACCGACGCCCTCAAGCGTCGCACCGACGTCGAGCTGATCCGGCTGTCCCCGGCGAACCGGGACGCCCTCCCGGAGCGGCTGGCGGCACGCCTGGAGCCATCATGAGCGCCACCACCCCGCATTGGGGTCGCTCCGGCACCGCGGTCCTCCGCCGACGCGACGACTGGCGGGCCCAGCTCCTGGCCGCCTCGGACCGGCGGGCCGAGCGTGCCGGCCGGTGCGCCCGCTGGACCGACCGGGGCGTCGAGCGGTGCCGCCGGTGGGCACGCGAGGGCGCGCGGCGGCCCGGCGAGATGGCACCGCCCTCGTGGTTCTTCATCGCCCTGCCGTTCGGCACCGCCTCGTACCGGGTGACGGGTGGCACCGCACGGGCCTGGTACGGACTGACCCGCGTGGCGTTCCGGATCACCGCCGGGGCCCTCTCCGGGCTGCTCACCGCGGTGGCCCTCCTCCTGCCACGACCGTGAGGGTCCGGCCCGGGGTCCGTCCTCCCGGGCATCCGGCCCACCCGCCCGGCATCCCGGAATGCGGGCGGGAGGCCCGCCTCCTATGGTGAGACCCGGATCGCCCACGGAGGAATCCCCCCTGCCGGTGCCCGCGGTCGTCACGCCGCACCCGGCACCTCCGGCCGCCCGGCCACGGGCCTGCCGGCCCTTCCCCATCGAGGCGCCACGCACCTGATCGTGCGCTCCGGCGGCCGCCGTCCATGCGTCGCGGCGCTCCGGAGTCCGGACGATCCCCTCGGAATCGGCGGGCGACCGGGAAGAAAGGCGTCCGACCGCCACGCATCCCGCAGACCCACCAAGGAGCAACGACGATGAGCACGCGACGGCACCCCGCACGGCGGACCGGCGGCGGGTACCGCACGTCCCTTCGCTGGCGGATCCTCACCGGCACGGCCGAGTACGTCGACCGGCGCGTCGGCTGGGACAGGCTGGCCGTCGCACCGGGCCTGCTGACGCTCCTCGGGCTGCGGGTCAGGCTACGGCAGGAGAACCTCCACGACACCGACCGGCTGCCCTCCGTCGGTGCTCCCACGCCGGCGCCCCCGTCCGCGCGGCACCGGGTCAACCGGACCGCCGACGGCAGCCACAACGACCTCGCCGATCCGCGCATGGGCATGGCGGGCACCCGCTTCGGCCGCAACATCCCACTGGACAGGATCGCCCCGGCCACCACCGAGTCCGTGCTGTCCCGGCCGAACCCGCGCGAGGTCAGCCGCGCCCTGCTCACCCGTCACGAGCTGGTCCCGGCCGAGTCGGTGAACTCGCTGGTCGCCGCCTGGCTCCAATTCATGATCCGCGACTGGTTCAGCCACGGCACGAGTCCGGTGGACCGGCCCTGGGAGATCGCCCTCGTGGACGACGACCCGTGGCCCGAGCGGCCGATGCGGATCATGCGGACACCGGACGACCCGACCCGGGACCCCCTGGCGCCCGCCGGGACCCCCGACACCCGCGTCAACGTCTCCTCGCACTGGTGGGACGCCTCCCAGGTCTACGGGTCGAGCGAGGCCGAGCAGCGCCTGCTCCGCACCGGGGAGCTGGGCAAACTGCACGTGTCGGACAACGGACAGGTCCCGTTCCACTCGGACCCCTCGCGTGACCCTTCACGGATTCCCGGCTTCTGGCTGGGCCTGGCCATGATGCAGGACCTCTTCGCCCGGGAGCACAACGCGATCTGCGACCACCTGCACGGCGCCTACCCCTCCTGGGGCGACGAGGAGCTGTTCCAGCGGGCGCGGCTCGTCAACGCCGCGCTCCTCGCCAAGATCCACACCGTGGAGTGGACGCCCGCCGTGATCAGCCACCCCACCACCGTCGCCGCCCTGCGGGCCAACTGGTGGGGCCTCGCGGGCGAGCGCGCGCACCGTCTCTTCGGCCGTCTCAGCGGGAGCGAGGTCGTCAGCGGCATCCCGGGAGGCGAGACGGACCACTACGGCATCCCGTACGCGCTCACCGAGGAGTTCGTGGCCGTCTACCGCATGCACCCGCTCGTCCGCGACGACTGGCACCTGCGCTCCGCCGACGACGACGCCACGCTGCGGCAGTGCACCTTCCGTGACATCTCGGGGCCCGACGCGCTGAAGGTCCTGGAGACCATGAGGACGTCCGACCTGCTGTACAGCTTCGGCACGCTCCACCCGGGTCTGGTCACCCTGCACAACTTCCCGAGGTTCCTGCAGGAGTACCGGCGCCCGGACGGGAACCTGCAGGACCTCGCCGCCACCGACATCCTGCGCAGCAGGGAACTGGGCGTCCCCCGCTACAACGAGTTCCGGCGGCTGCTGCGGCTCAGGCCCGCGCGGGACTTCCAGGAGCTGACGGACAACCCGGCCTGGGCCGAGGAGATCGAGCGGCTCTACGAGGGCGACATCGAGAAGGTCGACCTGACGGTCGGGATGTACGCGGAGAGGCTTCCGGCCGGGTTCGCGTTCAGCGACACGGCGTTCCGCATCTTCGTCCTGATGGCCTCCCGCCGGCTCAACAGCGACCGTTTCTTCACCGAGTACTACACCCCGGAGGTGTACTCGAAGGCCGGTCTGGCCTGGATCGACGACAACTCCATGGTCACGGTGCTGCTGCGCCACCACCCGGAGCTGCGGACGGCCCTCGCCGGCCTGGCGAACGCCTTCGTGCCGTGGCACACCGCCGGGAGGACGACGGGATGACCTGAGCGTGGCGGACCGGCCCGGGCCCCGCACACGAGCGGCGCCCGGGCCGACGTCGGTCGGGCCTTGCGGTCAGATCTCGGGGTTCTCCAGCATCTCGGTGACCAGCGCGGCGATCGGCGAACGCTCCGAGCGGGTCAGCGTGATGTGGGCGAACAGCGGATGCCCCTTCAGCTTCTCCA
>NZ_JBSGFD010000113.1:0-27677 GCF_053603215.1 Kitasatospora sp. NPDC004240
AGCGCCGTGAACTACAACACCGTGTGGAGCTCGATCTTCGAGCCGGTCCTCACCCATGCCACCACCTGGACTTATAGACAGACAGGTAGGTAGGAGCCAGCGGATGCTAATCGCTTGACCAGTCGCCCGGTAGGGATGCAGATAGGTAGGCCGAAAGTGATGCAAGTAGGTGGGCACCTGTGCACACACGCTCGCATCGAGGCATGGCAGTAGGGATGCCAGTAGGCACATACCCAACCACCCCAGTAGCTATTGATACGTCGTGGCATATAGGTAGCGCCGCGAACCCTTGTAAAACAGGCAAACAGACCCATCTACGCCACGCTGATATGACACGACGTGACATTCATGGCGCCTCGATGCGATAGCATCGCCTCACAGTCCACATAAACCACAACCCGCAAGGAAGCCGAGGTCTCGTTGGCCAGACGGATCACGCCCGCAGCGCTGGCAAAAGCGGCAGACCTGAACCGCATCTGGGCAAACAAAGCGATCGAACGCGGGTTCGTCAACGTCGAGGCACTCGACGGCGAAGACGTCATCGTCCTTCGCGTATTCGCCTTCGCCGACCAGATCGTCTGGCCCGGCGAGCGACGCTCCCGCAGCGCACCACGCGACGTCGCCATCTGGCAGAGCGTCGTTGTCGGCGCCACCCGCGACGCTCTCAGCGACCCCGCCCTCGGGCCCGACACGCTGCTCTGGCTCATGCCCAACGACGTCCGTATCACCAGGTCCATGGCTGAGGCGCTCGTCCTCCTCACCGAAGTCGGCGCACTATGCGCCCTCCGAATCCCCATCGGCGCATGGGTGAGCGAACTCCCCGAAGGCTTCGAGCTACCGGCTTTCCCGACGCCCCCAGGCCCCCAGACGACCTAACCCCCGCCGCCGAACTCCTCGCGGCGCCAACTAACTCCATCCCGCACAGATGAGGTGATGCCGTCCACAACCGAATAGCTCGCACGCGTGCCCTCCACCGAGGTCACGCGGCGATGTCGTTTTGCCCGGCTACGCCCAGCAGTTGAGGACGCGGCGCGGTATCACGCACCCTTCATTCTTCCTGGAGCTCACCATCGCTCACGCCCAGGCAGTCGATGTCGTGCTGCCAAAAATCAGCCCCACTACCGCCAGCCCTACGGCTACCAGCTCGCGCTCTGGCAGCGCGCCACGCCACGTCACCATCGTCGACCCGGCATTCCACGAGGTCAGCACCACCCCTTCCAGGCGCATCACCTCACCTGACGACTTCATCCACGCAGTCAGGTGGGCCCTGAAGCACGGATTCCACCCCAAGGCCAACGCCACCACCCTGCGTGTGGCTGAGGCCCTGGCCGCCAAGACCAACCGCCACGGCCACCTCGGCTACGGCCGCATCGCACTCGCAGAGCAGCTGGGGCTGTCCGTCAACTGCATCGCTGCACACACCCGCACGCTGCGGGAATTGGGGCTCCTGGCATGGGTCGAACACGGCTCCAAGGCGAACGTCCTGCGCACCCGCAACCCACACCAGCAACCAACCATGTACAAGGCCACCGGCACGATCTTCGCCCTCGTCGCACCCCCGGCTTATGACAGCGCGCATGGACGCCGAATTGAAGGAACGGGCTATCACGCACGGCTTGTTGCCGTCAGCGACCGTGGGCGACGTCATGAGACGCGGATCGCCAGAGCGGCAGCCCGCCGCAGTGCGACACGCCCGACCGCGGGGCGGAGAACACCCCCTTCCCGTAGTGGTTTTGCTTTGAAAGAAGTACCTAAGGCACAGGGGGAGATCACATACACGCGCGCACGCGCGCGCGACACCACCAGCCCCCCTCACCACCTCCATCGAGTACCCCCCACGCAGGCACGAGAGTTCATCCAGGCCTCAGAGTTCGTCCAGACCCAGGTCTCGTGGCTCCGCGGCACCTGCTCCAGGCGCCTGGCCTACCTCCTTCGGGGCCGTCTACTGGCCGGCGCCACACCCACGCAACTGGCCCAAGAGCTCAGAATCGCTACCTCCGTGCTCGTTCGGCGCCCGCTTGCCTACCTTGCCGACTACCTCAGACGTTTCCCCACCCGGCGTGTCTCAGAGCACGATCGCGCCGACATGCCCCAGGAGTGGATCCACGTGCCCGTCCAGGCGGCGCGCCCCAGTCCCATCCCACTCAGGCCCCTGATCAGCCGACGTTTCCTCCAACCCACCGAGACAGTCCCTGACAGCCTCACAGACGACCCGGAGCTGACCGCCGCCTGGGAGGACCGCCAGGTCGCTCTGGCGATCGCCCGGACGCTCGACTACTGGCGTCAGCAGGACGCTGACCGCGGCCACCCCTGGGACCAGGACGGGGACGACGACCCGTTCGGGCTGCCTCGTGACCGGGACATGGAATGGATTCCGGTCTACGGATGATCGTCGCGCCAACCGATGCCTTCGGCTCGCCCTTGCGGCCCCGGTACTCGCTGATCGAGTAGAACATCCGAGACCGCTTCCCCGGCTTGTAGCAGGTCAGCCCGGCCAGGGACACCCGGCCCAAGCCCCGGCCGCGAGCAACTGTGGGTCAGATCATGGATGTTGGTGCACTCTTCGCGGCCTGAGAGAGCGGAATTGGACCGTGGGGCGCGGGAAGTCTCCCCCACTCAAGAGGAGTGCTGGGGGAGCCCGACGCGGCAACTCCACCCGGCAGCCACCGACGGACGCATGGTGGAAAGCACTACTCGATGTCGATCCGGACCTCATGCCTTTGTGTGGTTGAGGAACATCGGAACGAAAACCGGCGCTAAGCCCTCCCCGCTCTCCGGAGCCCGTTGACCTGCGGTTCCGTGGTGGTTGAACCTTCGGCAGTCGTGTTGATCAACTGCCTGGAGGTCCGGGGTGCCGGTCGAGTTCCTGACGGATGAGCAGGCTGCGGGGTACGCGGCGTTCCGAGGGGCGCCGGCCCGCGCGGAGCTGGAGCGGTTCTTCTTCCTGGACGACGCGGACCGGGAGCTGGTGGAGTCGAAGCGGCGGGCACACAACCGGCTGGGCTTCGCGGCCCAGCTGACGACGGTGCGCTACCTCGGGGTGTTCCTGGATGACCCGACCGGCGTACCGGTGGAGGTCGCGGAGTACCTGGCCGAGCAGCTGGACATCGAGGACGCCTCGGTGCTGGAGGCGTACGGCGAGCGGGAGAACACCCGGCTGGACCACGTGCGCGAGCTCCGGCGGCTGCTGGAGTACCGGGAGTTCGCCGAGGTCGAGCCGGAGCTGCGGACGTGGGTGGACGCGCGGGCCTGGACGACCGGGGAGGGGCCGAAGGCGCTGTTCGACGCGGCGGTGGGGTGGCTGCGTGAGCGGCGGGTGCTGCTGCCGGGGGTGACGACGCTGGCCAGGCTGGTGGCGTCGGTGCGGGAGACGGCGAACCAGCGGCTGTGGGAGACGCTGCACGGCCTGCTCACGCCCGGGCAGCGGGCGGCGCTGGACGAGCTGCTGACGGTGCCGGCCGGGGCGCGGGTCTCGGAGCTGGACCGGTTGCGGCGCGGGCCGGTGCGGGTGTCGGGGCCGCAGATGAAGGCCGCGCTGGAGCGGGCCCAGGAGATCGCCCGGCTGAGGATGGGCGAGGTGGACGTGGCCGGGGTGCCGCCGCGTCGACTGGCGGAGCTGTCCCGGTACGGCGTGGACGGGAAGGCGTCGCTGCTGTGTCGGCACGCGGACGCGCGGCGCCTGGCTACGTTGCTGGCCACTGCGGTGCACCTAACCACCAGGGCGGTGGACGATGCGCTGGACCTGCTGGACGTGCTGGTGGCCACCAGGCTGTTGGCGCGGGCGGAGCGGGAGACGGCGAAGGAAGAAGTTGAAGACTCTGCCGAAGGTGGAGCGGGCTGGCGCGAAGCTCGCCGCCGCGCTGCAGGTGGTGCTGGAGGAGACCGCCGAGCAGGTGGACACCTCCACCGGGGAGATCACCGCGCCGAGGGTGGCCACGCTGGCGGCGATGTGGGAGGCGATCGAGGCGGTGGTGCCGCGCAAGGAGCTCGCGGCGGCGGTGGCGGCGATGGTCGAGCTGGCGCCGCCGCTGGACTCAGACGCGGACGAGGCGTGGCGGCGGATGCTGGTCAGCCGGTTCTCCACGGTGCGGCCGTTCTTCAAGCTGCTGGTGGAGGTGGTGGACTTCGACGCGACCGCCGAGGGGGCGCCGGTGCTGCGGGCGTTCCTGGCGCTGCCGGAACTGATGGGCCGCAAGAAGGTAGCGGAGGCGGAGATCGACACGGAGCTGCTGACCGGGTCGTGAAAGCGCCTGGTGCTCTCGACGCCGCACCTGGAGCCGGGCGAGGCGGACTGGAAGGCGTACAGCTTCTGCGTGCTGGAGCAGGTGCACCGCCTGCTGCGGCGCAAGGAGGTTTTCGCGGTGAACTCCTCGAAGTGGAGCGACCCGCGGGCGAAGCTGCTGGCAGGGGAGGCGTGGGAGCAGGCCAGGCCCACAGTGCTGGCCTCGCTCGGCCTGCCGGCCGACGCCGCCGAGCACTTGGCGGCGCGGGCCGCGCTGCTGGACGGCACCTACCGGGACGTCGCCGCCCGGCTGCCGGCGAACGCGCAAATCAGCGCCGACGCCGACGGGCGGCTGCACTTCGCGGCGCTGGAGCCGGAGGCCGAAGGGGCGTCGCTGGTGGCGCTGCGGTCGGCGGTGAACGCGATGCTGCCCCGGGTGGACCTGCCGGAGGTGCTGCTGGAGGTGTTCTCCTGGACCGGCGCCGACCAGGCGTTCACCTCGGTGACCGGCGGCGAGGCCCGGCTGAAGGACCTGCCGGTGACGATCGCGGCGCTGCTGGTCGCGCACGGCTGCAACGTCGGATTCACCCCGGTGGTTGGCGGCGCGGACGCCCTGCGGTACGGGCGGCTGTCGCACGTCGACCAGACGTACCTGCGGATGGAGACCTACCGGCAGGCCAACTCGGGGCTGATCGACGCCCAGGCGTCGATCCCCCTCGCGCAGGTCTGGGGCGGCGGCCTGATTGCCTCGGTCGACGGCATGCGCTTCGTCGTGCCAGTGCCCTCGGTGTACGCGAGGCCGAACCCGAAGTATTTCGGCGCCTCCACCGGCGGCGGCGGGCGCCGGTCCGGGGCGACGTGGCTCAACCAATAATACCGCCGGGCTCGGCGGGAAGGTCGTGGCCGGCATCCCGCGCGACTCCCTGTACGTGCTGGACGTCCTCTACGACCGTGACGGCGGCCGGCGCCCGGAGATGGTGGTCACCGACACCGCCTCGTACTCCGACATCGTGTTCGGCCTGCTCACCCTGGCCGGGTTCGCCTACGCCCCGCAGCTGGCCGACCTGCCCGACCAGAAGCTGCGGCGCATCGACCGGAGCGCCGACTACGGCGCCTTCAACGACGCCGCACGCGGCCGGGTCGACCTGGAGCGCATCGAGCGGAACTGGGAGGACGTGCTGCGGATCATCGGCTCGATCCACACCGGGGCGGTGCGGGCCTACGACGTGATCCGCATGCTCTCCCGGGACGGCCGCCCGACTGTGCTGGGCGATGCCATCGCGCACTACGGCCGGATCGCCAAGACCCTGCACATCCTGCGCCTGGCCGACGAACCGTCCTACCGGCGGCAGATCAAGGCCCAGGCCAACCTCCAGGAGGGCCGCCACGCGCTCGCCCGGAAGATCTTCCACGGCCGGGCCGGCCAGCTCTACCAGCACTACCAGAAGGGTATGGAGGACCTGTTGACCGAACTACGGGGACAGTGCCGGGCACCCCCCGGGATGATGACTCACGGTAGCGAAATCCGATCGTTGGAGGCCCCCCTCGGCCCGAGAACCCGGCCCCTGGCACGGCCCTGATGTGCTGTCATCACTGCTGCGGGGGTTCGCGGCAGGTCGGTGGAGGCTCGGGTGCACGAGGGCGGACAGCTACGGGACGTCACGACGCTGACGGTGCCGAGGGGCGGCCGGGTCCAGGAGACCGGCAACGTGTCCCTGCCGTACCAGTTGCTCGATCGCGACGGTGGCGAAGTGGCCGCGGTCAGCGAGTTCCTGCTCGACATGCTCGCCAACGACGACAGTCCGGCCTCGCTGCGCTCCTACGCCTACGAGCTGCTGGCCTGGTTCCGGTTCCTGTGGGCTGTTGAGGTGCCATGGGAGAGGGCGGGCCGGGTAGAGGCCCGCGACTTCGCCCTGTGGCTGCAGGCCGTCAAGAAGCCGCCGAGGCCCCGCCGGCCGGACGCTCCACCGCCCGGGTCGATTAACCCGGTGACCGGCAAGCGGTACCCGGGCGAGCACTACGCGGCCCGGACCCGCAGGCACGCGCGCGCTGCCGTTCGCAGCTTCTACGAGTACCACCGCGAGATGCACGGCCGGCCGCTGCTCAACCCGTTCCCGAAGGCCAGGCGGGCCGAGGATGAGCACCTCAACGCCCACCACAACCCGATGCAGCCCTACCGGCGGCCGGCGCGACAGGCTCCTACGTCTCGGCCGGCCTGCGGGCCTCGGAACTGCTCGGGCTGACCCGGGACCGGGTCAGCCCCGGAGACCAGACCATCGGGGTCGTCCGGAAGGGCTCGCGGGCCCTGCAGTGGATTCCGGCGTCCAGCGACGCGTTCGTGTGGCTGCGGCTCTACCAGCAGCAGATCCGGCCGCTGGCCTTGGACGGGCCCGAGGAGCCGCTGTGGTGGACGCTGCGGCGACCGCTTCGCCCGCTGAGCTACGACGCGGCGCGCATGGTCTTCACCCGGGTCAACGAGAGGCTGGGGGCGAACTGGACCCTGCACGACCTTCGGCACAGCGCGGCCAAGCGCATGGTGCGCGACCCTGCGCTGTCGATCACCGACGTCCAGTGGGTCCTCGGCCACCTCCACGTCGCCACAACCGAGCAGTACCTCGAACCGGCCCAGGAGGAGGTCGTCGCCCAGGTCCTGGCCCACCACGCCCGCCAGGCCGCCGAGCCGCCCCGGCCCGTGATGCCCGCGCCGGGCTATCGCCCGGAAGTCCTGCAGACCCTGCTCGGCACGGCCGCACTTGGCGGAGGACCGGCGTGAGCGCCACGGCGGCGGACACCCTGACGCCGGCCCGGCCCGGCCCGGCCGGCCCGCGTGCCTGCCGGGCAGGAGCCGCGCGAGGCACCGGCGACGTGGTGGCAGACCGAGCAGCCGCGCGAGCTCGTGTTGGAGCGCACGCTCGCCCTGCCCTTCACCGCCGTCAGCGACGCCAACCTGCGCACCCGCCGGCGCGGCCTGGTGAAGCTGCTCGACTGGCTGCAGGACCAGCCCGGCCGCACCTGGCAGGACCGCTGGCTGGCCAGCGGTGCCGAGGCGGCCGGCCGGGAGTGGACCGGGCTGCCCCTGAAGTGGCTGGCTGACCGTCAGCGCGCCCGCAGCTACGACCGGATCGACCTGTGCTGCGGCATGATTCCGCTGCTCGGCGGACAGGCGGTCCGCCCGACCTACCGCTGGCTGCTGCGGCAGCGGCCCTCCCAGTTGCTGGCCCACGTCCGCACCGCCACCGATCCTGACGGGTTCGCCCGGCTCGCGGCCCGGTACGCGCAGTCCTGGGCGATCGTCGAAGTCCTGCGGCACACCGGCATGCGCATCGAGGAGGCCCTGGAGCTGACCCACCACAGCTTCGTTGCCTACCGGCTGCCGACCACCGGCGAGATCGTGCCCATGCTCCAGGTCGCCCCGTCCAAGCTCGACCAGGAGCGGCTGCTGCTGGTCTCCCCGGAACTCGGCGAAGTCCTCACCGCGATCATCCAGCGCGTGCGCCGCGGCCAGCCGGCCATGCCGGCGGTCAGCGCCTACGACACCCTGGAGCGGCTGTGGAACGCACCGATGCCGTTCCTCTTCCAACGGCCCGTCGGCCCCGAAGACCGCGCGATCCCCCGCAACTACGTCTACACCTGCCTCAACGACGCGCTCGCCGCGAGCGGACTGACCGGCCCCGGCGACCAGCCGCTGCACTACACCCCGCACGACTTCCGCAGGATCTTCGTCACCGACGCCCTGCGCTCCGGTCTGCCGCCGCACATCGCCGCCCGCATCTGCGGCCACCAGGCCATCGACACCACGCTCGGGTACGCCGCGATTTACCCGGAGGACGTCATCACGCACCACCGGGCCTTCATCGCCCGACCCCGCGCAGATGCCCCGGCTTCAGGAGATCCACACCAACCTGCTCGACCGGCTCCGCGAGGCCAAGGAGCAGGGCTGGCTTGGCGAGGTCGCAGCGATCGAGGCCAGCCTCGTCGCTGCCGAACAGAAGCTCACCGCGATGCGCGACGTTGCCGCGCGGCACACCACCGTCCACCTCGGCATGCCCAACTTCCGCAGCAGTGCCGGACGTCTTGATCCCGAGCTGTGACGGTGGCATCCGTTTCGCGTCAGTAGCGTCTGTCGAGGGCTTCAACCAGGCTGCGGAGCTCGCGCGCCCGTCGTCGGGACATCGACAGCATCACCGCTTCGAGGTGCTCGCGGGCCTGCCAGGGGTCTCCGCAGCAAGCCCATTCTGTGCAGCCACCGCTCTCGTAGTCCCACAGGCGACGGTTCGGCTGGTCGATGAAGCTTCGCCAGCGCACCATGGCCGACCCGATCGAGCCCGGCCACAGGTACTTCTTCTGGCGCTCTATCCGTCGAACTTCAGCAAGTGCTGCCGAGGACAGACCATGGATGGTCGTGATGTCGTCTTGCATCCGAGACCGGCGCGGAAGCTCAGTACGGACGCGGCCAGGCCGTCTACGCGGCATCGGCCTTTCTGATGATCGTCATGTCGGCCATCTTCCCACCAGCTGGCCCCGTCGGACCAGACTGGGTCCGGCTTCACGCTCCTGTGGGCGCCTACAGACATTTCATCAGCGGTGTACGACACGCCCCGCGAGCCACCGCTGCGATCCTTCGCAACCACTACTCGCAGTGAGGAAGCGTCGACAGCTACGGTCATGAGCTGATGCTGGACAAGTTCGGATAAGACCAGCTCGGCGCGCTCGGCCTGGTCCTCAACGTCCTGGTGCTGTTCAACACCCGCTACATGGACGCCGCCCTCGACCGGCTCAGGGCCGAGGGCTTCGAGGTGCGCGACCAGGACGTCGCCCGGCTCTCGCCGTTCGTGCGGCACCACGTAAACATGCTCGGCCGGTACAGCTTCCTGCTGCCCGAGATGCCGGGCGGGCTGCGGCCCCTGCGCAACCCGGATCGAGCCGAGCAGGAGTTGGCGTTTGTCTCTCCCCCACGATGATGGAGAAATGAATGGCGTAGTGGGTACTGCCGGGCCGGTGACCGCAGTGTCGGCCGAGTTGACGAGCGTTGCCTAGGGTGCCCCGTCGGCCCCGCCTGCGGAGCTCAGGGCGGGGCCACGGGCTCAGGCGCGACTATGGGAAGCTCGTCCAGTTCGATTCCGGGTGTTGCCGATGGGAGCCAGTCCTGAAGACCTTTGAGGAACTGTCCACGACGCTTGTCTCCTCGGGGGTCACTCTGCTCGCCATCGAGCAAACGGTGACCTCCTGCCCGCCCGAGGCGGCTTGTGCAACGTCATGTGGCCCGTGGGACGGGCGCGTCGACATCGTTGTCGAATACGACAGTCCCGATCCTCTCCAGGAGGTCGACGACGCCTGGTTTGAGCTGGCATCGCGATTCGGGTTGTTCGGCGAGACCGGGGAGTTTCTCCTCCTGATCAATCTGCACGACGATCCATACGACATTGACCTCTACTGGGCACGTGTTCGGCTTCAGGAGAATTGGACCGTCGCCGGGTCCAACAGCGCCACCATCAACGGGCCCGCGAGAGACGGACTCACCACGATGTCACCGTCTGGGGACGTCATCATCGTCGGGACGACCAACCAGGAGGACATGTCGGTCTTGGCCGTGCCGCGTCCTCACCGGGCTTCAGCGATTCGGAAGTTTGCCCAATTCATGCTCAGGGACGGCGAGCTCACGGCAGATGAGGCCGAGAACGTCAAGAGGTGGCTTGCCCGGGGCTGACCCCCGCGAAGGCTCAGCCCGCAGGAGCTTCCAGTACCTGGTCCTGTTGGCCGCATCGGGGAACAACGTGCGCTCAAGCCGCTCGTGGCCGCCCGGACACGCAGGCATTTGACCCGGCCGGACAGGGATGCACTGCAACGGTTCAGCGTCGGCTGTCCCCGGGCGCGAGGAGGCTGGTCACCTCGGCGATGGCCTCGGCGGACGGCTTGAAGTACCGGCGGACGTTCTCCACCTTCTTGTGCCGGGACTTGGCCATCAGCATCAGCTTGTACCCCGACACCCGCTCGCCGAGATGGGTCAGGGAGGAGTGCCGGTACTCGTGCAGGTCCCAGCCGGTGCCCGGGCCGGCCAGCGCAGTGTGCTGGTCGAGCAGCGCACGGGCCTGGCCGTAGGAGAGCCGGGCCAGGCCGGTGTCCGGGCAGACGTCCCGGGCGGAGAGCACCTTGCCGGGACCGGGGGCGGCGGTGGGTGACGAACACCGGCTCACGGGTGCGGCCCTTGAGCAGGCGGGGCAACAGCCGGGCGGTGCCCGCGTCCCAGAACACCATCTCCAGCACGTAGTCGGCGCGAGTCGCACCGCGCCGGCGCACCTTCGGCTGGGCGCCCTTCGACTTCACCGGGCAGCGGCGCCCAGCCAGGTCCAGCTCCTCGATGTTGACGTCCAGGATCTCCTCAGAGCGGGCGCAGGTCTCGTAGAGCATCCGCCACATGGTCTTCTCACGCAGATGGACGTCGCGGCGGGCGATCAGCCGGTTGATCGCCATCTTCGAGCGCACCGGGGTGTCGGAGTCCGGCGGCGGCAGCCGCTTCGCCCAGGCCGGCACCTTCGGCCCCCGTAGCCCCGCTCGGCGCACCAGCTCGCCCAGGACAGCACCGCGCCCCGGCGGGCGTTCCAGGTGTTCACCGCCGAGCTGCCCCACAGCAGCTCCAGCGCCTCACCGATCTCGTCGTCTGCCACCGCGGCGAGCGGTCGGCCGCTCGCCGACCCGCTCGGCAGTCTTCCCGACGGCAATGCTGTAGTTCCGCACCGTGTTCGGGTTGGCGAGCGAGTCCCGACCGTCACCGCCTGCCTGGACACCACCTTCCGCAGGATCGGCGGCGTCCCGGCCTACGTGCTCACCGACAACGAGAAGACCGTCACCACCGACCACATCGCCGGGATCGCGGTCCGCAACCCGGACGTCGTCGAGGTCGCCCGCCACTACGGCACGACCATACGCACCTGCGTCCCGGCGGACCCGGAGACGAAGGGCGGCTCGGAGTCCACAGTGAAGATCGCGAAAGCCGACCTCGTGCCGAAGGACGTCAACCTGCGCGAGCATTACCAGACCTTCGGCGAGCTGGAGGCGGCCTGCCGCCAGTTCGGCGAGGACGTCAACTCCCGCGTCCACACGGCGACCAGGCGCAAGCCGATCGAGCGCCTCGCCGAGGAGGCACAGCGGCTGCACCCGCTGCCGAGGAGCCCGTTCACCGCGGCGTTCGGCATCACCCGCCGGGTCGCCTGGGACTCGACGATCTCCGTCGAGGCGGTCCGCTACTCGGTCCCGCACGAGCTGATCGACACCCGGGTCTGGGCCCGCTTCCACGGCGATGAGCTGATCGTGACCGCCGTCGACGAACACGGACCCGCTCGCGAGGTCGCCCGCCACCTGCGCGGACAACCCGGCTCCCCGGTCCTGGACGACACCCACTACCCGCCCCGCGAGGACAAGAACACCGACCGAACTCCGCGCGCGACCAGCGCGGAGGAGGCCGCGTTCCTCGCCCTCGGTCCCGGGGCCGCGTCCTGGCTGGTCGAGGCCGCAGCAGCCGGCGTCCGCAGGATCAAGGCGAAGATGGCCGAGGCCGTCGCCCTGGCCAAGCTGCACTCCGCCCCGGACGTCGACCGGGCGCTTGGCACCGCCGCGGTCACCGGCCGGTTCTCCGACGCGGACCTGCTGTCCATCCTCGACTACCAGGCCAGCCACGAACACACCGAGCCGACCCGCCGCAGCGAGGACCACTCCCTGCAACCCGGCACCGGCGCCTGGTCCTCCTTCGGCCGCCCCACCACCGACACCCCCGAGTTCGACGAAAGCGATCTGACCTGATGGCCGCCCCGCTCCGCACCGTCCCCGGCACCAACGGCGACCCGCTCGCCGAGGCCATCGACCTCACCCGCCGCCTCAAACTCCCGCACATCCGCCGCTCGTTGACCGACATCATCCCCACCGCGAAGGCCCAGCGATGGGACCCGGCCGAGGTCGTCCGCGTCCTGCTCGCCGAGGAGGCCGCCGGGCGCGATCGCGCGAACCTGCACACCCGCCGCAAGCGGGCCGGGTTCCCCACCGGCAAGACCTTCAGCGACTGGGACGAGGGCAAGTCCTCGATCCCCAGGGCCACCCAGGACGCGCTGAAGACGCTGGAGTGGGTCGGCCGGCGGGAGTCGTTTTGCATCTGCGGCCCGTCGGGCACGGGAAAGAGCCACTTCACCGAGGCCCTCGGTCAGACCGCGGTCGAGGCCGGCCTGGCCGTCTCCTGGTTCATGATCGAGGACCTCGGATCGCTGGTCCGCCGGCACCGCGCGGACGACTCCATCGCGAGAGCCCTGTCCAGGATCATCCGATCCGATTTGATCATCGTTGACGATATCGGCCTACTGCCGGTCTCCGAGGACGCCGCCGAGGGCTTCTACCGACTGGTCGATGCCGCCTACGAGCGACGCTCGATCGCGGTTTCGAGCAACCTGCACCCCTCGGGATTCGACGAGATCATGCCCAAGACCCTGGCCACGGCCACCGTCGACCGGCTCCTGCACCATGCCCACGTCGTCGTCACTCAGGGTGATTCGTTCAGGCTCACCGAGGCCACCACCGGAAAGGGCGTGAAGCCCTTCAGCTGATCCATACCGACCGAAGGTGGGGAGAATATCTGGCCGCAGGCGGGGCGATCATGCCGTCCACCTGCGGGGATGTCTCATGGCCGCCAGCGGGGCGGACTACAAGGCCGTTGACAGGACGTCCGGGTGCTGGAACGGGCACCACAGGATCTGGAGCAGGTCCGTTCCGTCCGGGAAGTGGATCTCGGGTATGTCGGCGGCGTGCAGTTGGACGACCGGGACCATAGGGACCGGCTCGGTGGGCGTGGCCGGCTCCCAGGTCTTCACCGTCCTTCCCCGCGGAGGCTTGGGCCCGGCTTCCCGCAGGAACGTCTCCCGCATCGTCAGCATCCGGCCCAGGGGTGAGCTCGGATCGGCGACCTGCTCCGGGAACTGCGAGATCATTCGGGCAAATTGCTCCTCACGGACCGTGTCGGCATGCCGGAACATGTCCCGCTCCCCTTCGGTGGCATCTCGTTCGACCTCAACCATGTGCGGCAGCCGGCAGGTCGGCCACCGCTCAGCCGCTGGCCAGAGCATCGGCCCGGCCACCGAACTCGCTCCGGCCCTGGGAACGCCTCGTCGCGGATGCAGCCGGGTCGCACTCTTCGCGTAGACCGCGAGCTCAGGGAACAGATCCACGACCTCGACGGGCCGGGCAGGTGTGGTGAACATCCGGCAACAATCCCAGCGGGCGGGCCTGGGTCGCGGCCACGAGCCCCAGGTCAGCTCGTTGGTAGCGTTATTCCCAGCTCGACCATGGCGGGGGAGGCTGGGCCTCCCTGGGAGCGTTCCGTCTTTTCACCTTTGATCTTGGGACGGATGGTTCTCGGGTCCACGGCTTCGGATGGGGAGCCGGTGGCGTAGAGGCCGTCGGGCTGCTGGTCCCGGTCGTGGGGGAGGAGCCAGAAGACTCGGCGCCGGAAGGTTCCGGATGCACGGGAGGCGGGTGCGCCGGGGCCTAGGATGGCGTAGCCGATCATGCGGCCGTCCCGGTGGTAGGGGGGCTTGCCCTTGCGGGAGTTGAGGCGTTCCAAGGACTGGCGCACGTAGTCGAGCTGCTCGAAGTCTTCGAGCCAGCGGATCTCGGTCTCGTGGGCGAGGTCGGCGGGGTCGATCAGGGCGCTCATGACTGCGGCTCCTCGTCGGCCAGGAGGCCGATCCCGGGGTAGTACTTGCGGGAGTTGGACAAGACCATGTCTTTCGGTGATGTCATACCCAGTGTCTCGCGCACTCGTGCAGCGAATGCGCGGGCACTCACGGGGTTGGCTCCTTCGTCGCTGCACCAGCGGCCGTAGGCGCCGTAGAGCTGTGCCTGTTCGGCACGGAGCCCGTCGGCGATCTTGCATGCTTCGGCGAGGAAGCGGCCGGTGCTGTCTTCGGTCTCTGCGTAGGCGTTGGTGGCGGTCTGGACGCTCTGCGGTCCGGTGAGGTCCTTCTCGCCGGCGAAGTACCGTCGGGCACCGTTGACGAGCCAGGTGAGGATGCCGGGCCCTTCCTCGGCGACGAGGAGGTTCGCCAGGTTGTCGATCTTACGGTTCTCGTCGACGACCCGTTCGAAGGGGATCATGCGCATGCGCCGCCAGAAGGCGGGGCCACCGGTGCCGACCTCGGGGCGGTGGTTCCCCAGGAGCCACAGCTTGTGGGTGGGGTGGAAGCTGAAGAAATCCTGGCGCATTCGGCGGGCCTTGATCTTGTCGCCGCCGGTGAGGAGCTTGACGCGGGCTTCGTCGAAGCGATCTCCGGGCTTGAGCTCGGAGCACATGATGATGCGCCGACCGTGCAGTTCGGCGAGGTCGGTGGGGTGTCCGTCGAAGGCCTTCGCCATGAGGAAACCGGGCGGCGCTGCGTCGGCGTAGTCGCCGAGGAGCTGCAGCATGACATCGAGGAGGACGGACTTGCCGTTCTTCCCGCGACCGTAGAGGAAGGGCATGATCTGGGCGCCGACATCGCCCGAGATCGAGTAGCCGAGGCACAGGTGGAGGAAGCCGATCATCTCCGCGGCTTCGGCGTTGTCGCCGAAGGTGTCGGTGAGGAATCGGTCCCAGCGGGGGGTGGGCATGTTCTGGGGGGCGACGGTTGTGGATCGGGAGTGGCACTGCCGGGTGGGGTCAGGTGGGACCACGAGGCCGGTGCGCAGGTCGACGACGCCGCCGGGGGTGCAGAGGGCGTAGGGGTCGGCGTCGAGGGCGGAGGCGTGCATAACCATGCCCGGGGCGGCTTTGGCCTGTTCCAGCATGGCGTTCATGCCGCTGGTGGACAGGGAGCGCTTGCGGTGGCGGCCGAGTTCGGTGGAGGTGCAGATGCCGGTGGGGTCGTGGAGGGCCAGCTGTTCGGCCATTTCTCCGGCCGCCCACAGGACGGTGTCGGTCTCGTCGATCTGCCAGCGGTGGCCCGCCCAGCTGTACCAGCCGAGGCCGGGGACGTAGCGGTAGTCGCCCCCGTAGAGACGGACGAACAGCTTGGCGTTGCCGCGGTCGCTGAGGGAGTCAGGCAGCAGGCCCCTGGCCGTTGCCGCTGGTGCGGGGTCAGGGAAGGCAGGTGAGGCGGGGTGCACCGGAGTCGCGACCGGGGCCGGGGCGGCAAGGACGTCGAGCAGGCTGTCCTGCACCGCTTCCGGGATCTGACCGAGCTGGCCGGGCAGGGGAGTCCCGTGCGCAGCCGCGGCAGCGATGATCTGCTGCGCTACGGCCACCGGGTCGAATCCTCCTGCGCCGGGGCTCTGGTGGGCGTTCATGCACGACCTCGGGGGTGAAAGGGACGTCGGGCGCCTGCGGCCAGGCCCGAGCGAATGATCGATTCGTTCCGTCGTTGCTGGTGGGGTCGAGCACTGGCGCTCACGTCGTACAGGAGGTTCTGGGCGTCCCGTTCGGTGAGGTAGCCCGCAGCGACCAAGCCTCCTGCAGTGAAGGCGGCACGGTTGAGCTTGTCCGTAAAGCCCATGCCTTCGGCCGCCGCTGCGCATACGGCGACCTCTGCAAGGAGGGCGGTCAGGGTTCGGGGAGTTCCAGGGGTTCCACCGCCTGCGGCCAGAACCGCCTGACGGGCGCGCGGCGGCGGAAGAGGCGCACGGTACGCCGTGCCGGGTTCGGGGGCATGGTCTGTGCGCAGGAGTTCCTGTGCCAGCCAGACGGGCAGAGGGGTAGGGCGTCGGGTGGTACCGAGGGCCGTGTAGGTGCCGACGTCGGTCGTGGTACCGGGCGCAATGATGTACCCGCCCTGGGCTCGGATGTCGACCTGCCAGGCCAGTCCCTTGCCTGTGCCTTTGCTGGTGGAGCAACGGAACGGCAGGTGGGGGAGCGCCTGGTACCAGATGTGCAGGCCGCCAGACGGGGTGCGGACGCGCAGGGTCGCGATGTCGTCCGCGGGGTTGGGTTCTCCCCGCAGGGCGGCCAGCAGGGCGAGGGTGTCGAAGCCGTTGCCAAGGCCCGTCAGGTCCACGTCCTCATGGATCGGCACTCCGGGCAGGATGCGTTCCCGGCTGGGAACGGGGGAGGGATGCACGTCGACGTCGATGACGACCAGGCCGGCGGGGCCGCAGGAGACGCCGACGCCGAACCGGGGATCGGCTGTCCACCAGGCCGTGATCAGTTTCGGATCGGTGGTGGCGGCCAGGAAGCTGTGGCACCAGCGACCGGCGCTCAGGCACGGGCAGTTCTCGGCCGTGTGTCCGCGGGCCTGGCACGGGGCACACTTACGGGCCGGCTGCTTGCTACCCGGGGTGAGGGGGTGGACCGGCCAGCCCTGGGCTGCACACCACTGGGCGATGGCGTGAGGATCTGTCTGGTGGGGGGAGAGCTCGCTGGAGCCTGCCACCGTGCTGTCCTCCCCGCAGTTCTGTTCGTCCCGCCCCTGCTGAGGGCTGCGATGTTCGGTCGCTATGCGGTTTCCCCTGGTCAGGGGCCGGTCAGCGACCGAAGCGACTCTGTTTCCAATATGAGTTCACAGACTAGCGGAGCCGGGAGGGGCATAAGGCCACTACGGCCGAAGGGCGTTCAGCGACTGGCGTGTGGGGGTGAGCGACTGTGTGACGTTCGGTCGCTGCTCCAGCTAGTGGCGTGTTTCCGCAGGTCAAAGGCCATGGTGAAGATCAGGCAGCGACTGAAGCGACTGAAGGTCGGATATATGAACGCGTACGCACGCGCGCGAATGTCGCCATATGCCCGTACCAGAGTCGCTACAGTCGCTACACCCCCCACCATCAGGCCCCTGACCTGCACTTTTACCCAGCGACCCGACAGCAGCGACCAAGCGACCCAGCCGGGGCCGACCAGGCAGCGACTCAGCGACCGAAGCGACTCAAGAAGCACCCTCTTCTTCCACTTCCTGTCGGCCGGGCGTGTCGCTGCGTGCTATACAGCGACTGGCGTGTGGGGGTGAGCGACTGTGTGACGTTCGGTCGCTGCTCCAGCTAGTGGCGTGTTTCCGCAGGTCAAAGGCCATGGTGAAGATCAGGCAGCGACTGAAGCGACTGAAGGTCGGATATATGAACGCGTACGCACGCGCGCGAATGTCGCCATATGCCCGTACCAGAGTCGCTACAGTCGCTACACCCCCCACCATCAGGCCCCTGACCTGCACTTTTACCCAGCGACCCGACAGCAGCGACCAAGCGACCCAGCCACTCCGGTCCCTCTCCGCCACGCGGCCTCGGCAAAGCAATGCAGGTACTCAGTCGCTTCGGTCGCTAAGTCGCTGCCTGATTACGTCCTGCCTCCGGAGATCCTCCAGGGACGGGAGCTGCTGTGGCCGGGCAAACGGAAGGACCTGTGCCAGGCCGGTGCACTCGTGCGCCTGGTCGGCGACCCGAGCCAGCTCGACCTGTCCGCCGCCGTGGAGCTGCGCGTCGGCCTGCAGGCCCACCGGGGGGACCTGGTCGTCCCCCGGCGGAACGACCGCCACAACCCCACGCGCGGTGGGAAGGGCTTCGTCAAGAACGGCGACCAGTGGTCGGTCGTTGAGGTCACCCAGGACGGCAGTCTGATCGTCCGGCACACCGGCCCCGGCCTGCTCGACAGCCGTACCGCCCGCGATCTCGCATACGTCGAGATGCCCCGCGGGCGCCAGGAGAACCACAGCTACGTGATCCTCCAAGACGGCGAAACCCTCGCCGACGTCCTGCAACGGATCGCAGCGAACCAGCAGCCGAGCCGCTCCGCCACCGACGCCATCCGGGAGGAGCAGGAACGCGCCTGGGACATCAGCCCCCTCGCCTGGGAGCACACCGATGTCCACACCCGCGCGCTGTCCCTGCGCTACCAGAGCATCACCCGCGCCCCGCTCGGCCTGGCCGCCGAGAAGTTCACCGCCGACGACGCATGGCCGGCCGTCGCACGCGCCTTGCAGGACGCGGAGAAGATCGGGTTCGACCCCGCCCGGATCCTGGCGCAGGCGCACCGGGAGCGCGGCTTCAACGATGCCGAGGACGTCGCCGCCGTACCCAGCTGGCGCATCCGCAACCACATCGCCGACGGACTGCAGAAAGAAGGCCGAACTGGAGACGGACGGCACCCGCCGCCCGCTGCGGGACGTGTCGGAGCAGCAGCTCGCCGAGCTCGCTGCGGAGGCCGACAAACGGTGCGCGGAGGCGAGGGGAGTGTTGAAGAAGGCCCAGTCCCGCGTATCCGGCCCCCCGGCCCCCCGGCCCGTCACCGCCGCCGACGAGACGATTCCGGCCTGGCACGAGCGCCCCCACGGCGACCTCACCCGCAGCCGACTGGCCCAGCAGATCGCCCATAAGCGCAGGGCCGGACGCCTGCTCAGCGCCGAACTGACCAGCGCTCGCGCCGCCGGCCTCACCGACGTCGCCGAGCCCGCAGCCGGCCGCGCCCGGGCAACCGCCCACCAGCTTCTCGGTCTGCTGCGGGAGCAGCGCGTGCGGACGGAGATGCCGCGCACCGGCTAGTGCCGCATCAAGCAACCTTTGCCCTGTGCACCATGCAAACCAGGTGACGTGGGCCAGCAGCAACTGCAGAATGCCGATCGTGACTGAGCCATTGCCGACCTGAGGGGGTGCTGGAGCATCATGACTGCCGGTGACGTACCTTCGCCCCGGTCGACCGTTGCCTGCACTCGCTGCGGGGAGCTATACCAGCAGGGGGGCCGGGGCAATGGAGGATGGTTCCATTTCATGGTGGTCGCGATGCACCGCCGGCCGGACGGTCAGACCCAGCTCACCGGCCACTGGCGTGCGGGCGACTGGATAGACGGGATGTCGCTCGTGCTCCACACACGTGACGGGTGCCGCGTGACCATCATCGGGGCGGAGATGGAGCCGCCGCTCAACAGCGCGTGCGAGGCCCGCGGACAACGGCGACTGACTGTCCCCGAGCTCGGCCCTCTCGAGTCGAACGATTGCATCCACGCCGCAAGGTGAGTCCCGAGGGCCGGGGATCTGGTGCCGCATCAGCAAACCTGGGGCCTACGGCGACCTGACGCCGTCCGGACTCCACTCCAGCGGCGCAGGTCCGCCATGCTGTACTGGTGGCAGAGCGAGTGCGAGTCCGTGAGATCGATGATGACGAGGGCAGACGGCTGCTGCGGATCATCCGCCGGGGCACCGGGTCGGTGGTGATCTGGCGGCGGGCCCAGATGGTGCTGCTGTCCGCCCAGCGCATGCCCGTGGCGAAGATCGCCGAGGTCACGTTCACCAGCGCGGACCGGGTCCGCGACGTAATCCACAACTTCAACGCGGACGGCTTCGACTCGCTCTACCCGAAGTATCGGGGCGGGCGGCCGAGGACGTTCACGCTGCCCGAGCGCCGGGAGATCAAGAAAATCGCCAAGTCCAGGCCAGCCGAGCACGGCCTGCCGTTCTCGACCTGGAGCCTGGCCAAGCTGGCCGACTTCCTGGTCGCCGAGGGGGTGGTCGACGACATCAGCCACGAAGGCCTTCGGGTCCTGCTCCGCGAGGAGGGCGTCTCCTTTCAACGCGTGAAGACCTGGAAGACCTCCCGCGACCCGGACTACGCGGCCAAGAAGGCCCGCGTCGAGCACCTCTACGCGATCGCCGACGGCGAGGTCATACCCGAAGAAGGTGAGCCCGAAGTCATCTTCTGCCTGGACGAGTTCGGGCCGCTCAACCTCCAACCTCACCCCGGCCGGCAGTGGGCAGAGCGCGGCGGCCGACACAAGGATCCCGACCGCGGGCCCAGGCCCCGGCGGCGGGCGACCTACACCCGCCCGCACGGCGTCCGGCACCTGTTCGCCGCCTACGACCTCGCCAAGGACCAGTTCTACGGCCACGTCAAGAAGACATCAACAGCCACCCTCAGTCGCGCGACCGGGGCCATTTGTCCCGCAGCCACGCCAGGTCGGTCTCGGCGCGTGTGCGGGTCGCCTGTTCGCGGGTGAAGACGGCTTTCGTCTTGGTCAGGACCAGGACGTAGGGGCGTCCCTGGCGCCGGGTGGTGTGGGAGACGGGCAGGCCGGCCTGGTCGATGCGGCTGTGGAGGTGGCGGCGTCCGTCCTTCGCGAGCGGCCACTCCATGATGTGGCGGGTACGGGAGGTGAGGAAAGCGTCCAAGTCGGGGCAGAGTCCGCAGCCGGTCCGGCATGTCCCGGCCGGGGTGAGGGACCAGTCGTCGGCCGCGCGTACGGGGCGGGTGAGGGCCGCGATGAGCCGGCCCTCGCAGTGGTCGGCGAGGGTCTGGAAGGCGCGGGCGGCGGGTACGCCATCGCGGACGGTTGTCTGGTGGCGGGCCACTGTGCGCAGGGCGGGGAGCAGACATTCCAGGGCAGTGTCCGGCAGGCCGCACAGCGTGGCGGCGATGGTGTCAGCGGTCTCGGGCCCTGCCGCCTGCAGGACGCGGGCCAGTGATGCGCCGAGCCCCTCCATTCCTGTGCGGCGCTCCGTCTCGCGGCCGACGCCGAGCCAGCTGGTGAGCTGCTGCTCGACTGCTTGCCAGGCACCCTCGGCCAGCGGCGAGGCCATCGCGTCCCCATCGCCGTCGGCGGCCTGCAGCGCGGTGCACAGGCCGGGCAGCGATTCGAGCCACGCCGCGCGGTCGGCCCCGGTGTACGCGCCAACCGTGCCGAACCAGCTGCTGACGGCCCCGCGGGCCCACGTCCTTCCGTACCGCGCGGCCGCTGCCGCGAGACCCGGGGCGTGCCGCTCTCCCAGGGTCTCCACCCCGAAAGGCGCGAGGAGCATCGTGGCAGTGTCCGCTTCCCGCAGTCCCACCGCGACGGGCAGGGCGGCTGCGAAGAGCGCCGCGGCTGCCTCGCCCGAACCGTGGTGCTTCCAGAACGGGGCGAGCGACCGGGCGAGCGTGCGCGCCCGGTCGAGGTCTCCGGCATCCAGGTGGCCCTGAAGTTCCCGCAGTGCGCCCTCGGAGCCGGCCTCGGCGCGGGCCGTGAACGACCGTTGCCGGGGCCACAGGACCACAGCGGCCCGCCGGTACCAGCGGTCGAGGGTGTTGCCGTAGTTGCCCATGTAGCCCTCGTACTCGGACTGGTAGGGCGTCAGGTCCTTATTCTCGGTGGTGGCGCACACCTCGGCGTACGCGACGGGCAGGCTGATCTGCTCGCCGCCGGTGCCGTCCGGGCAGGTCCACCAGCTCAGCGTGATCTCGTCGTCGATCAGCTCGTTCAGTTCGTAGTTGGAGAAGTCGCCGCTGCGGCGGCGCTCGGCACCGGGTTCCCCGTCGGGCTCCAGGAGGCATTCACCCTCGCACTCCTCGTCCTCACAGTCGTCGTAGTGCTCGACCTCGCCGTAGTAGTCGTAGCGATCGTACGGCGCATGCGCGTCCCAGGTCTCCTTCACCTCAGCCAACGCGAGGACCGCTTCGCAGTCCGCCTCGGCGGCGGCCTGGCGGAGCAGGGTGGTGCGGGTGGCGTCGGCTCCCTTGAGGCGCTCCCAGTCCAGGCCGCGCTGGGTGTACTCGTGGTCGAGGAGGTACACGAGGCGGTTCGGGGGCGCGGCCTTCTGCCGGCCGTAGGCGTAGCGCTCTTCGGCTGGCTTGGTGAAGTGTTCGGTCAGGCAGTGGGTCAGGTCGGCGACCGAGTGCCCGTCGTCTTCGCCGGGCGGGCAGATGCGTTCGGCAAGGAGGTTCATGGTGAGGGTGACGCGGTAGCCGGACTTGACGGGCTTGACCTCGTGCAGGCAGTCCGCGTAGAAGGCGGCGAAGGTCAGCTTCTCCCGGGACGCCTGGTGGACGACGCTGCGGCCGGCGTGCGAGACGACGAGTTCGCCGCCGGTGTGGTGTGAGGGCAGCGAGACGACCAGGGTGCCCACCATAAAGTCGTCCTTCTCGGAGTCTTGGTGCGGCAGGAAGAACTGGCCCTTGCCGTAGACGAGCAGCGCGTGCGGCTCGGCACGTAGGACGGTGGTGGGCGGCAGACCGAGCGCGGCGCGGACACCGTCGAGGACGCTGTCCAGGGTGCGGTCCCAGTCGGTGCCGCCGAGCGTGATGCGGTCCGGGGTGATCTCCCAGGTGTCGCGGACGCTGGTGTCGGACAGGGTCTGCTCGCCCCGGCCGAAGGATGCCTGCCGGGCCTGCGCGATCAGTTTTTTGGTGACCGGGGCACGCAGCGGCAGCGGCAGTTCCCCCACCCCGTCGACCTCGATGCGCAGCGCGCGGGCCGACATTTCGATACGGGTGCTGAAGTCCCCGCGCCGCTGTGCGTCGCCGAGCAGCTCCGCTAGCTGCTTCCGCGCTCCGTGTCCCATACTGTTTCGTCCCCAGGGGTGCAGCGTGCCGTATGGCCTGTCCCGGAGACCTTAACGCCGCGGGCAGTCCTTGTTCCCGGGCTGTTGGTCATGCGGCGAGGGTGAGTATGTCGCGGTAGCGGATGGTGTGGACGCGTAGGTGCTCGCGTTGCTGGTGGTGGCGCCAGTGAGTGGTGTGCATTGTGAAGTGGCAGGTCACGGGCCTGGTGTGATTCCGTGCCCTGGTGCTCGTGCTGGTCACGCGCGGCAGTCTGCCGTGTAGATCGTCGGGCAGGGAGGTCTTCGTGGGTTTTGGCCCGTTCCACCTCGTGATGCTCCTACGATCCCGGGCATGGTGGACCCCGAGGTACTGGAACGGATCGCCGCGCGCCGTGCGGAATTGGACGAGCTGGAAGAACACCTGGTCAAGCAGTTGGACGAGGTGAAGGCCGAGCGGGACGAACTCGCAATCGCCGAGCGGTCCTGACGCGGATGAGCGAGCGGACGGCTGGGGAACGGGCTGCCGTCGCACCGGCGTCAGCGCAGGTCGGCGGGCGTGCGATGCTGCTGGTCCCGCACCGCGGCGACAGCGTTGACGAGACCGCGCTGCCCGACGACTACCGCCGGATCCTGGCGATCGTGCGAGCTGCCGGCGGTCCGGTGCAGGTGCGGGCAGTGGGCGAAGAGCTGGGCCCTCAGGTGGAGGTGCGCGGGAAGCTGGAGCCGCTGCGGGCGAAACTGGTCAAGCTTGCGGACCGCGGCTGGCTGCACAAACGCGGCGACGGGAAGTTCACCGCACGGCTGTAGCCGTCCCGGCCCTGCACGCCGCAGGAGCGTAACCAGAGGGCCCCCGGCGGCAGTTGAGTTTGGTGTGAAGAAAAACAACGGTCTCGTCGAGGGCCCCGACGGTCTTGTCCACACCGCTCGCCTGCCGCTGTCGAGTGCCACCTTGAACTGGCTCGCCGACCTGATACGCGGCCACTGCAAGAAGATCGGATCGCGATGGCGGGCCCTGTCGGCAGGGAGGATCGCCGGCATCGTGCTGGCGGTGCTGCGCTGTGACCAGCGGCCCGGCGACCTGGCGGGCGGGAACGGGGTGCACCGCACCACCGTGACCCGGTGGGTGCGCGAGGCCGTCGGCCTGCTGGCCGTCCGCGCCCCGCGCCTGGATCGCGCGCTCAAGAAGATCGCCCGATCGGGTGGCGGGGTGGTCCTGCTGGACGGTTCTCTGATACGCACCCGCCGCCGCACCGGGACCGAGAACCGGAAGAACTACTCCGGCAAGCACAAATGCCACGGTCTACTCGTGATCGCGCTCACGGACGACATGGGCCGCCTGGTCTGGGTGAGCGCGGTCCGGCCCGGACGCACCTCGGAGAACACCGCGTGCCGCCACGACAAACTGACCGCCCATCTGCGCGCGGCCGGCCTTGGCGCGATCGCCGGCCTGGGCTTCGTCGGCCTCGACGACAGCGGCCCGGACGCCGACCCGGCGGTGATCACCGGCTACAAGGCGGCCCGCAACCGGCCCCTGGGGGCAGAAGCTGTCCAACAAGGCGCTGGCCGCGGTCCGGGCCCCGGTCGAGCACGGCTTCGCGCACCTGAAGAACTGGCGCGTGCTCGGCAAGGTCCCGCACCGACCCGAAGTGGGCGACCGCGCTGGTGCGGGCCCTGCTGGTCCTGACGAACCGGGAAGTTGCCCGCTGACCGACGATCTTCACCGAAGTCATCCGCCCGCAACCAGCGTGAGCACCCCGACGCCGACGCGCACCAGGCCCGTGACCTGCCACTTCACGATGCACACCACTCATTGGACCAGCTCTCCCTTCATCAGGCGAGCGTGCCCCGTCGGCCCGCTGCTGTGTCCGTGGTGGCGCTGGTGCTCATCATCAGGCGGCCGACCAGGGTACGGCGGGTGTCCGTACGGCGGTGCCACCGGATTCACCTGGCTGGCGGGGCGAGGAAGAGCACCCGCGGACACCCCTGCGTGCGCGCGACGTTCATTGCTGCGGTCTGACTGACCGCCGCCCAAGTGGCCGCTACGGTGGCCGGGGAACGACCACGATCACGAAGAGGGCAATGTGACCACCAACGAAAGCACCGTTGTCCGCATCGAAGGCGAGGACCGAACGCTCACCCGCGCCGCCGTCTTTAAAGTGCTCGACGACAGCGACCTGCGCAAGCTGCACGACCACATCGTCATCATCCACGGCACCGCCTACCACGCACTCGGCGTAGTCCAGAGGGCCCTCGGGATGAAGCCCACCAACAACCTCATCACGCATGCGGCCGTGAAGGCACTGAAGGAGATAGGGTTCCACACCTTCAAAGCCAACCACTTCAACGCTGGTGGCTGGCCGATCGTCTTCAGGAACGACGAGCTGGAGACCCGCAAGGCAGAGACGGGCCGCAGCTCTGGGAAGCGGCCGTAGCGTTCGTCGCTTGCCAAGTGCCGCTCCCAGTGCCGAGAAGTCGAACGGTGCTGTGAGACAGCTCGGCGATGAACACCTGGAACACCCGCTGCGGCGCGGTGCTCTCCTGGACGAGCTGGTGCACCGAGCGGGGGTACGACGGGCCGGCGGTCCCGGTCGGGGCGAAGCGGCTGCCACACGCCGGTCGCGGCGTCAGCTCCCCGGCTCGCCTTGTCGGTGACCATCCAGCAGCTTGCCGGTCATGCGCCTACAGGACCGACGGAGAATGGCAGGTACACCGCGGCGCCGGTCCGGCGGGCCGAGTCGACCTGTTGGAGGCGGCTGTGCTCCTGCGGGCTCATCAGGTGCGCCCACTCGGCGACCGGTCGTACCTGCCACTCGGTGTGTTCCTCGGGGTCGAGGACGATGTCATCGAGCTGGTCGTCGGTCAGCTCGCCTCCGTCGAAGACGAACCCCGTCTTGGCCGTCGGCCAGCTTGCGCCGGGGCTGCTGAACATCACGGCCAGCAGCCGGGGCCGGTGCACGAGGCCGGGGTTCGTCACCCGCAGGTCGATGCCGGTCTCCTCCACGCACTCGCGGACCGCTGTCTGCAGGGGGTGCTCGCCTCTCTCGACGTTGCCGCCGGGCCATCCCCAGAACGCCGGGTCGTGGCGGGAGCGCATGGCCAGGTGCCGGCCGGTGGTGTCGGTGAAGTAGAAGCAGCCGAACGCGGTCGCGCTCTCGATGGTCTTGACGTACTCCTCGGGCGGCAGCCAGGCCATCGCGTCTCCCTCGTCCGGCTGGCGCGAGGGCCGGGGACCTGTGCGCCTGGACGGCCCACGGTATCTGCCCGGGGGACGTTGGCCCCTCCGCCCGCACGGCGAGCGCCCGGAAGCCCTGGCGGGCTTGCGGGCGCTGCTGAGGTTGCGTGGCGTGCTGCTACTTGCCCGGGCGGCCGAGCTGGTGGACGGTCCAGCCGGCGGCGCGCCAGGGCTCGGGGTCGAGGGTGGTGCGGCAGTCGACGAGCAGCGGGGTCGTGGGACGGTGGACGAGGTCCTGCGGGTCGGCCTGCCGGTACTCGGGCCACTCGGTGGCGAGGACGGCGATGTCGGCGCCGTCGAGGGCGGCCGGGAGGTCGTCGGTGTAGTCGAGCTCCGGATTGCGCTGCATGGCGGTGGGGACGGCCTGCGGGTCGTGGACGGTGACGGTGGCCCCGGCGTGCTCCAGGGCCTGCGCGAGGGCGAGGGCCGGGCTCTCGCGAACGTCGTTGGTGCCGGGCTTGAACGCCGCGCCCAGCACGGTGACCCGGGCGCCCTTGACCGGGCGCCTGCCCAGGGCGCCGGTGATGAGGGCCATCGCGGTGCGGGTTCGGTCCTCGTTGATGTGTTCGGCGGCGAGCAGCAGGGCGGCGGCCCGGTCGGCGCCGAGCTGGCGGGCGGAGGCGGTGAAGGCTCGGACGTCCTTGGGGAGGCAGCCGCCGCCGTAGCCGATGCCGGGCCGCATCCCGTCGGCGCCGATGCGGGGGTCGATGCCGAGGATCTCGACGATCTTGGAGATGTCGGCGCCCGCGGCGTCGCACATGTCGGCGACGCCGTTGATGAAGGAGATCTTGAGGCCGAGGTAGGTGTTGGCGGCGCCCTTGGCGAGTTCGGCGGTCTGCGGGTCGCAGACGAACAGGGGGACTCCGGCGTCGAGGATCCCGGCGTAGACCGCCCGGATCGCCTTCTCGCCCTCCGCGCTGGTGACGCCGGCGATGAGGCGGTCCGGGCACAGGGTGTCCTCGACGGCGTGGCCCTCGCGCAGGAACTCCGGGTTCCAGACGACCTCGACCAGGTCGCCGGCGGGGGCCAGACGCTGGGCGAGGTCGGTGACCTTGACGGTGGTGCCGACGGTGACGGTGGACTTCCCGACGATGGTGCAGGCCCGCTTCAGGTGCGGGGCGAGCTGGCGGATGGCGCCGAAGACCTGCCCGGTGTCGTAGGAGCGGCCGTCGGCGTCGATCGGGGTGCCGACGCCCACGAAGTGCAGGTCGGCGAAGGCTGCGGCTTCGGCGATGTCGGTGGTGAAGCGCAGGCGGCCGCCGGCGGTGTGAGCGGCCAGCAGCTCGGGCAGACCGGTCTCGTAGATCGGGCATTCGCCGGCGTTGAGGCGCTCGACCTTGGCCTGGTCGACGTCCACGCCGATGACCTCGTGACCGAGTTCGGCCATCGCCGCCGCGTGCGGGATGCCGAGGTGGCCGCAGCCGATCACGGAAACACGCATGGAGGGTCCTTGTCTGGTCGGGTAGCGCACCGCATCCGGCGCGCTACCCGACGCTATCGCGGTTTTGAACTCGCTTTTGACGGAACGAAGTTCGATCAGCTGTTCATCGGGGCGGCGATGGATCAGGGCTGGGGGCGGTGCTGGATCAGCCGCATCGCCCGCTCGTTGGGGGTGAAGCCGAGGGAACGGTAGAGCGGTGCTCCGTCGTCGCTGGCGTTGAGGGTGACCAGGCCGCAGCCCTGCTCGGCGAGCCAGTCCAGCAGGGCCTGGACGGCGGCGCGGGCGTAGCCGCGCCGGTGGGAGCCACGCGGTACCACAAGCCCGCCCTCCGCTACCAGGCGACCGTGCTGATCGCAGTTCTCGACGAATAGCTCTGATCGAGACGGCCTTCCTGCCCTCGGTCACCAGTCCCGGCCGGCGGTCAGCCTCTCCGCATCCGAGTCCGTGAACCCGTATGCCGATGCGACGAAACAGAACTCGTCGCAGATCCACTCGCGCGCAACCGTCTCGATCTCGCTCCCGGCCGCCATGAACTCCTTGTCCAGCAGGTTGAACTCCTCCGTCGCAGC
>NZ_JBSGFD010000114.1:0-27317 GCF_053603215.1 Kitasatospora sp. NPDC004240
GCACCGGGGCCGGCGGGACGGCCGCCCCGGGCGGCGCCGGCGGTACGGGCACCGGCGCGGCCGCGCCGCCGCCGATCGTCTGGAAGGACGCCGAGACCCCGGTGCTCGACTACGCGCTGGTCGTCAAGCTGATGCCCGACCAGGCCGCGCTGCCCGGCTGGGAGCAGGACAAGCGTCGCGTCGACCCCACCGACCACTCCTCGGACTGCAAGAACCCGGCCTCCTGCAACGGCAAGCCGCTCAGCGGCGAGGCGCGGTTCACCTCCGGCGACGTGACGGCCCGATTCCTCGTCGACACCCTGCCCACCAAGGCCGCCTCGCAGGGCAAGCTCAAGGAGGCGTACGCGGCCTTCGGCGACAGCCGCTACCGCTCCGTCGAGCTGCCCGTGATCGGCACCGAGAGCCGGGCCTGGCAGAGCCAGGACGCCGCCCGGGGCGGCGTCAGCATCGTCATGCGCGCGGGCACCGTGGTGGCCACCGTCTCCACCGAGGACGGCCCGGTCGACCCCAAGCTGACCCAGCGCCTCGCCACCATGCTCGCCCAGCGCATCGAGCAGGCCCAGACCGGCAAGACCCCGGACGTCGTGCTGGGCTCCTGACCCGCACCACGGGCCGGCCCCGGGCCCCGGCACCGACCTCCGGTGCCCGGGGCCCGCGTCGTCCCGGGGCCCGCATGGTCGCCCGGGGGCGCGCACCCGCAGGTCGCGATCCCGGTGTACGAACCTCCCGTCCGCCGCCGGGCTACCCCCGGCCGGGTGCTGGGTAGTCTCGGTGCGGGGGTGGTGTCATGGACCCGGGGAGGCAGGCCAGGGAGCCGTCCGGCCTGGCCGCGGCCGTGGTGGGCTGCGCGCTCTGGCTGGTACTGGTGGGGCTGTTCCTGGTGCTGGCGCACGGCTGCGGCCCGGAGGCGAACCGGACCTGTACGGTCCCGACGTCCGCGGACGGCTGCCGCGTCGTCGACGGCACCCCGGATCCCTGCCCGCCCACACCCGCCGGGGAGCACCGGGCACTCACGGACCACCGGGCGGCGGGCTGCACGGATCCGACCGCGGGGCCGTCCGTCCGGGCGTCCGGCTGAGTGCCGCCGCCGCGGTTTATGCGATTGCCCGGCCGGGCCGGTCGCTGAAATGATCATCATCATGCCCAGCTTCTCCGCGCCGGACGGCACCCGGCTCTCGTACCGCGTCGAGGGGGCGGGTGACGGCGACCCCGTCGTCTGCCTCCCCGGCGGGCCCACCGACTCCCGCTACCTCGGCGACCTCGGCGGCCTCTCCGCCCACCGCCGGCTGGTCGTCCTGGACCCGCGCGGCACCGGCGCGTCCGCGGTACCCGAGGACGCCGACACCTACCGCTGCGACCGGATGGCCGAGGACGTCGAGGCCCTGCGCGAGCACCTCGGCCTCGCCCGCCCGGACCTGCTCGCCCACTGCGCCGGCGCCAACCTGGCCGTGCGGTACGCCGAGCGGTACCCGCACCGGATCGGCCGGCTGGTACTGATCACCCCCAGCCCCCGGGCGGTCGGCATCACGGTCACCGGCGAGGAGCGGATCCGGCTCGCCGCACTGCGCCGGGAGGAGCCGTGGTTCCCGGCGGCCTTCGCCGCCCTGGAGGCACTCGTCGCCGGCACCGGCGGCGACCCGGAGGCCATCGCGCCCTTCCTGCACGGCCGTTGGGACGACGAGGCGCGGCGGCTGAACGAGCTCGCGCGCCCGGGCGACCTCGCGCTGCTCGCCCGCTTCGGGGCCGACGGCGCCTTCGACCCGGAGGCCACCCGCGCCGCCCTCGCCACCCTGGACGCCCCGGCCCTGCTGCTCGCCGGCGCGCATGACCTCAACAGCCCGCCCGCCTCGGTGGCCGAGTACGCCGGGCTGTTCCCCCGGGCCGAGTACGTCCTCCGGCCGGGGGCCGGCCACTTCCCGTGGGCCGACGACCCGGCCGCCTTCGTCGCGGCCGTCGCGCCCTTCCTCCGGTAGGCGTCCGGGCCGTCCTCGGCGGCCGTCCGTAGCGGCCCTCCACAGCGGCCGTCCGCTCCTGCGGAGGGCCGTCGGGGCCGTTGTGCTCCGTGATCGGATGATCAGCTATATTCGCCCGGCGGTCCGTCAGAACGGCCGCCCCGTGCTCACCTTTGTGGAGACCCGTCACCGTGTCGCACCCTGCCGACGACCCCGCCGGACCCGCCTCGCCCGCCGCCGGCGAGGTACCCGCCGGCCCCGAGGCCCCTTCCTCTCCCGCCGACGCCGCGGCCGCCTCTCCCGCCGACGCCGCGGCCGCCTCTCCCGTAGCCGTCGCACCCCCGCCGGCCGCCGGCGACCCCTTCGCGGCGCCGGTGGACTGGCGCACCGCCCCGGCCTTCGTGCCCGTCGCGCCACGCAAGCCGCTCAGCGTCCTCGCCCTGGTCTCGCTGGGCCTCGCCGTGCTGGGCTTCCTGATCCCGCTCTGGCTGGTGGCGCTGGTCTGCGCGATCGTCGCGATGAGCCGGATCTCCCGGTACGGCCAGCGCGGATTCCCCGCGGCGGTCATCGCGCTGGTGGTCTCGCTCGGGTGGGCCGTGGTGACCGGCGTGGTGGTCGTCCTCGTGCTGGCGATCCACCACACCATGGTGGACGGCCCCGAGCGCGGCCCGGACGGCCGGCCGCTGCACGCGGGCCAGGCCGGCGCCTGGTACCCGAGGGCGGGGGACTGCGCCGAGAACTCCCCCGAGCTGGAGAACGACTCGCCGAGCAAGTTCGCGATCGTGCCCTGCGCGCAGCCGCACCGCATGGAGTTCTACGCGGTGGTCACGATCCCGGGCGGCCTCGCCTACCCGGGCGACGAGGAGGTGCAGCGGGCGACGGCCGAGCTGTGCGAGGAGGAACTGGCCAAGCGCCCGGGCGGCGGCACCTCCCTGCCGCGGGGCTTCACCGACAGCTACCTCTACCCGAGCGCGCCCGGCTGGTGGACGGCCCAGAACCACGAGGCCCTGTGTTACGTCTCCTCCTGGCAGGCCTGGTCGGGCCCGGTGCCGCAGACCCCGGCCCGCTGAACCGCACGCCGGTCTCCAGCAGCACGCCGAGTCCCGTACTGCACGCCGGGGCCTGAACCCCCCCGCCGAGGGCCCGTCCCGCACGCCGAGGTCCCCGTCCGTCCGGACGGGGACCTCGGCGTTCCGTGGCTCAGCCGGCGGCCTCGGCGAGTTCGCCGACCCCGGCCTCCCTGAGCACGGCGTAGTGGCCGTGCCGCAGTTGACGGACGGTGGGCGGTGCGGCACTGAAGCCGGCCGCCTTCTCGATGAAGGAGTAGTCGTCGCCGGTGGCCTTGAGGATGGTCACCGGGGCGTCCAGCCGGCGCTCGGTGAGCTCGTGGAAGCTGTAGTCGAACTCGTAGGTCCGGCCGACGATCCGGACGATCCGCCGGATCAGCCCCTCGTCGAGCTCCGGCAGCAGCCGGTGGACGTGGGCGGTGAAACCGCCCTCGTCCCGGACGGTCTCCAGGCAGCGTTCCAGGTCGGGGCCGTCGACGGTGCCGGTGAACACCGAGTACAGGATGGTGACGTAGGCGGGGTTGTCGTACGAGGACTCCCGGGTGGACGGCCGGCCGGGGCGGTCGGGCAGCGACGGGTTGCCCGGGCAGATCAGCAGCAGCCGCTCCACCCGCCGGCCGGCCCGCTCCAGCTGCCAGGCGGTCTCGAAGGCCAGCCGGGCGCCGAAGGAGTACCCCCACAGGGTGTAGGGGCCCTCGGGCTGCACGCGGAGGATCTCGGCGATGTCCGCGGCCGCCATCTCCCGGATGGTCGGGTACGGGGTCTCGCCGGCGTTGATGCCGTGCGCCTGGATGCCGTAGAACGGGCGCTCGGTGCCGGCAGCGCGGGCCAGCAGCCGCAGGTTCATCGGGTACCCGCCGAGGCCCGGCCAGCAGAACACCGGGTGCCCGCCGCCCTCGGCCTGCAGCGGCACCAGCCGGGACACCGCCGCGCCCGCGTCCTCCCCGCCGCCCCCGCCCCGCAGGTCCCGGTCGATCCGGGCCGCCAGGTCGGCGAGCCGGGGCGAGCGGAACAGCACCTGGAGCGGCAGCCGGATGCCGTGGTGCCGGTTGAGCGTGTTGATCAGGGTGACCGCGGTCAGGGAGTTCCCGCCGGCCGCGAAGAAGTCGTCCTGGGAGGAGACCCGCTCGTACTTCAGCGCCCTGCCCCACACCTCGGCGAGGTGCCGTTCGGTGGGCGTGGCGGGCGCGGTGTACGGGGCGTGCCGCTCGGCGCCGCGGACCTGTTCGTCCGCGGCGAGCGCCCGCAGGTCCACCTTGCCGTTGGCGGTCAGCGGGAGCTCGTCCAGCACCAGCACCCGGTTGGGCACCATGTACGGGGGCAGCAGGTTGGCCAGTTCGTCGCGGACGATCTCGGCCGGGCCCTTCATGTGCACGGTGTCCTCGTACATGCCCTCGCTGTCGATCTGCTCCTCGCCGACCTTGCCGCCGAGGAAGAAGTACGACGGACCGGTGGGCAGTCCGCGGGCGGTGAGGATGTCGTCGATCCGCCGGGCGGCCGGCAGCGGGTGGCCGCTGCGGGAGCTGTAGCCGGAGGACATCAGGCCCAGCCGCAGGCCGTTGCGCTGCAGCCGGTGCAGGGCGGTGCCCAGGCCGATGTACTCCAGCCAGGCCGGACCGCCGGGGCGGGCGACCGCCGTCACACCGAAGCTCGCCCGCCGGTACACCTGCTGGTTGATGGCGATGACGTGCCGGGCGTGCACCAGTTCCTCCGACAGGTGCTCCAACCGCCCGTCGGCGTAGCGGTACTGGCCGGGCGCCAGGCCCTCGACCCGGTCCGGGTGGACCTGGAGGTACAGCTCGTACCCGGGCGGGCGGGGCGTGGCGTCCCGGGGCCCCAGGGTGAAGGCGCCCAGGTAGTGGTCCTCCTCGGCGACGTCCAGCGCGGCCTTGGCCCCGGGCCGGTGGTGCAGCGGCCGGATGCCGAGCCCGTACGGGGCCAGCACCTCCTCGAAGACGCCGAGCATGTGACCGGCCTCCAGCTCCAGCACCTCCAGGATGTTGGTGCGGTACACCGGCTCGATGGCGCGCCGCTTGCCGAGGAGGTGCACGGTCAGCCCGCCCGGCCCGACGGGGGATGGACCGGCGCCGGACGCGCCGGTGGCGTCGCCGACCCGGACCAGGGTGTGGTCCAGCGGGTGGTAGTAGTACACGCCGGTCGCCAGCGCCCCGCCGCCGTCGCTCTCCAGGTACAGCTGGGTCGCGTACAGGGCGCCGGGGGAGGCGTACGCGTACTTCGGCAGCAGCCGCTCCGCGCTGCGGAACTGGCCGAACCAGCGCAGCACCTCGCCGAGTTCGGCGAACGTCGGCCCACCCGTCCGGAGCGCCGGGCCGTCCGGCGGTCCCTGGGGCGGTTCGTCCGGCGGCCCCTGGGGCGGCTCGTACGGTGCCAGCAGGCCGAGCAGGTCCTCGCGGGTGACCGTGCCGCCCTCGAAGAAGCGGTACGTCTTGCGGGCGAACACCTCCCGCCGCTGCCGCGCCGTCCCCTCCCGGCCCGGCAGCGCCGTGACCGGGCGGCCGGCCAGCTCGGCCTCCTCCCGGACCCCCGGGTCGGACAGCTGCGCCCGGACCTGGAGGCGGCCGGACTTCGACTGGTGGTGGCGGCCGTGGTTGCCCTGGTCCATCAGGGCGGCCTCCTTGGGGTTGAGCTCCACGCAGGCGATCAGGTGCTGCGAGCCCGTCCGCTCGTCGTCGGTGACCAGCGCGGCGGCCCGCTTGACCCAGGTGTGCTCCTCGATGGCCAGGCGGATCTCGTCGAGCTCGATGCGGTGGCCGCGCAGCTTGATCTGGTTGTCCGTCCGGCCGGCGAACTGGATGGTGCCGTCCGGGTTCCAGTGCGCCAGGTCGCCGGTGCGGTACAGCCGCTGGGTCGGCACGAACGGCGAGGGCACGAAGCGCCGCCGGGTCTGCTCCGGGTGGTTCAGGTAGCCGCGGGCCAGCTGGACGCCGCCGATGTACAGCTCACCGGTGGTGCCGATGTCCACCGGCGCCAGGTTCTCGTCCAGGATGAAGCACTGGGTGTTGTCGACCGGCACGCCGATCGGTACCGACGACCCGCCGTCGCCCAGCCGCTCCGGGTCGACCAGGTGCGCGGTCGCGTTGATGGTGCACTCGGTGGGCCCGTACAGGTTGACCAGCGCGGCCCGCGGCAGCGCCCGTCCGAGGGCGGCCGCCAGCCGTTGCGAGAGCGCCTCGCCGCCGCTGAACACCTGCCGCAGCGTGGCGCAGCCGGCCAGCTCCTCGGTGTCCAGCAGCGCCTGCAGCAGCGTCGGCACGCACTGCAGCGTGGTCACCCCGTGCTCGCGCACGGCCGCGATCAGCGCGTGCGGGTCGCGGTGCAGCCCCGGGGTGCCCATGGCCACCCGGGCGCCGACCGCGGGGGCCAGCAGCTCCCACTGCGCCGCGTCGAAGCTCATCGGGGTCTTCTGCAGCACGGTGGAGTCCGCGCCCAGATGTCCGTGGGCGTGCAGCCAGCGCATCTGGGAGACCACCGCGCGGTGCTCGATCATGACGCCCTTGGGCCGGCCGGTGGAGCCGGAGGTGTAGATCACGTACGCCAGGTCGTCGGCGCCGGGCGGCTCCGGGCGCGGGCCGGTGTGGCCCCCGGCGTCCGCCGCGGTGACGATCCGGGTGCCGGGCGGGACCAGCCCGGCCAGCCGTCCGGCCAGGTGCGGCTGGGTGAGCACGACCCGGGTCCGGCTGTCGTCGATCATGTGGCGCAGCCGCTCCTCCGGGTACTCCGGGGACAGCGGGAGGTAGCCGGCGCCGGCGGCGAGCACGCCCCACACGCCGGTCATCAGGTCCAGGGACGGCTCCAGGTACAGGCCCACGCACGTGTCGGGGCCCACCCCCAGGGAGCGGAGGTACCCGGCGAGGCGGCCGCTCGCGCGGTCCAGCTGCCGGAAGGTGAGGGCGCGGCCGTCACCGGTGACGGCGACGGCTCCGCCGCGGGCGCGGGCCTGCTGGGCGAGCAGGGCCGGCAGCGAGAACGGGCCGGGCCCGGTGGGCCGGGTGGTGCGGGCGGTGGTGGTGGACGATGCGTCGCGCATGGTGGGGAACCCCTGGTCCTTCGGAACGTCTGACGGGCTCCGGCCGGCGCCCCTTCGCGCCGACCGGACTCCCACCGTCGGCCGCCCGCTGTCCCGGGCGCATGGGCCGCTGGCCGCCACCGCGCCCCGGAAGGCGGTCCCGCCGGACGCCTCGTGCGTCCCGTGCGGTCCCGTACGTCCCACCGGCCCCTCGGGACCCGTGCGGCGACCGTTCGGGACGCGTGTGGCCCCGTACGATCCCGGGGCCGGGCGCGGCGGGTGCCCCGGTGCCGCCGGACGTGACAATGGACGTGTGGCGAGCGAGCGGTCCGGCCCGGCCGAGGACGCCGGGGCCGGGGTTACCCCCGGGACGGGTGTCGAACGGCACCTGGTGCGGTGGCTGGTGCGCGAGATGACCTCCGATCCCGGCCACCTGCCCGAGAACCTGGCCTCCTTCTCCTTCCGCTTCCTCAGCCCCGGCGCCGCCGCCGTGGTCGCCCGGGTCCGCCGGGAGCACCCCGACGCCGGGCCCGAGGAGCTCCGGACCGTCCTGCTCGACCACAACCGGCGGATCGTCGTCTCCCAGGGCGCCTTCGTCGGCGGCCCCTTCATGGCCCTGATCCCCGTCGCCTTCTGCGGCGCCCTGCTCGCCCAGCTGCGGATGACCCTCGAACTGGCGGAACTCGCCGGCCACGACGCCACCGACCCGCGGCGGGCCGCCGAGCTCCTCGTCCTCCAGGGGGCCCACCCCGACGTGCCCACGGCCACCGCCGCCCTCGCCGCGCTCGACGACCGCCCGGTCCGCCACGGCGGCCTCCGCCCGCGCCGCCGCCTGTCCGCCCTGTGGGCCGTGATCGTGCGGATGGCCCACCTGCTGGGCCTGGTCGGGCCGCCGGAGGCACCCGACCCGCTGCCGGTCCGGATCCGGCGCTGGGCGGGCGTGATCGTGCTGATCGTGGTCGGGTTCGTGGTGCCGCTGGTCTGGCTGCCCTACCTCGCCGTCTCCTACCACCACGCGACCGGGAAGCTCGCCCGGCGGACCGTCGGCTACTACCGGGACGGGCCCGGCCCGGACGGGGCCCTGCCCGTCGAGGAGCCCGAGGCCGACGGCGAGCCCGGCTCACCCGGCGGCGTGCAGGAAGGCGGCCCCGGCGGACCCCGGCCCGCCGGGGAGCCGGAACCCGACAGGCCCGCCGCCGACCCCGGCATCGTCGCCGCCTTCCTGCGCGCCGCCGTCTCGGTCCTGGTGCCGGTGGGGACCGTCCTGTTCTTCCTCGTCGGTCTGAAGGGCTGGGACGAGGGAGCCGGCTGGCCCCGGCTCGCCCTCCTGCTGACCGCCGCCGGCGCCGCCGTCGGCACCCTTTGGTACCTGCGCCACCGCCGCCGCTGACGCCTCCCGCCCGGGACCGCGTCGAGGATGGCGCCCACCGATGACGCTGCCTAGACTCGGTGACCCTCCGTCCGGACGAGCACAGGAGTCCCCGCATGTCGACGACGCCTCAGCCCAGCCTCAGCACCGGCCCCACGGAGACCCCGCTGCTGGACGTCACCATCGGCGCCGCCCTCGACGACGCCGTCCGTACGCACCCCGACCGGGAGGCCCTGGTCGACGTGCCGAGCGGGCGCCGCTGGACGTACCGCCGACTCGCCGAGGAGGTCGACCGGGTGGCCCTCGGCCTGCTCGCCCTGGGCGTCACCCCCGGTGACCGGGTCGGCATCTGGGCCCCGAACTGTCCCGAGTGGGTGTTCACCCAGTACGCCACCGCCCGGATCGGCGCGATCCTGGTGACCGTCAACCCCGGCTACCGCACCCACGAACTGGAGTACGTGCTGCGCCAGTCGGGCATCCGCACGGTCATCGCCGCGGCGTCCTTCAAGACCTCCGACTACGCGGCCATGCTCGCCGAGGCCCGGCTGGCCTGCCCGCAGCTGAAGGACGTCCTGCTGATCGGCACCGACACCTGGCACGGCCTCCTCGCCGCCGGTGACGCCGCCGTCGCCGCCGACCCCGCCGCCCGGGAGCACCTCGCCACCGTCTCCGCCGGGCTGCGCGCCGACGACGCGATCAACATCCAGTACACCTCGGGCACCACCGGCTTCCCCAAGGGCGCGACACTCTCCCACCGCAACATCCTGAACAACGGTCACTTCGTCGGCGAGCTCTGCGGCTACACCGAGCAGGACCGGATCTGCGTCCCCGTCCCCTTCTACCACTGCTTCGGCATGGTGATGGGCAACCTCGCGGCCCTCTCGCACGGCGCCTGCGTGGTCATCCCCGCCCCGGCCTTCGATCCGGCGGCGACCCTGCGCGCGGTCGCCGCCGAACGCTGCACCTCGCTCTACGGCGTCCCCACCATGTTCATCGCCGAACTCAACGACCCGACCTTCGCCGACCACGACCTCACCGGCCTGCGCACCGGGATCATGGCGGGCTCACCCTGCCCCGTCGAGGTGATGAAGCAGGTCGTCGAACGGATGGGCATGCGCGACGTGTCCATCTGCTACGGCATGACCGAGACCTCGCCCGTCTCCACCCAGACCCGCCTCGACGACCCCCTCGAACGCCGCGTCTCCACGGTCGGCCGGGTCGGCCCCCACCTGAGGGTCAAGGTCGTCGACCCGCACACCGGCCGCACCGTCCCCCGCGGCACCCCCGGCGAACTCCGCACCCAGGGCTACTCCGTGATGCTCGGTTACTGGAACGACCCCGGGCGCACCGCCGAGGCGATCGACCCCGAGGGCTGGATGAGCACCGGCGACCTCGCCGTCATGGACGAGGAGGGCTACCTCAACATCACCGGCCGTATCAAGGACATGGTCATCAGGGGCGGCGAGAACATCTACCCGCGCGAGATCGAGGAGTTCCTCCACACCCACCCCGACGTCCTCGACGCCCAGGTCATCGGGGTCCCCGACGCCAAGTACGGCGAGGAGCTGATGGCCTGGATCAAACTCCGCCCCGGCGCCCCCGCCCTCACCCCCGAAGCCCTCCGCACCTTCTGCACCGGCCGGATCGCCCACTACAAGATCCCCCGCTACGTCCACCTCGTCGACGACTATCCCATGACCGTCACCGGCAAGATCCGCAAGGTCGAGATGCGCCACCAGGCCATCACCCTCCTCGACCTCCACGACGCCGCCACCACCGACCACGCCTGACATCCGCGAAGAGCACCCGCCGCGTACCCTCCGCACACCCGCGCGTCTGCCGCCCGGGCTGAAGTGGACGCTGTCGCCGCGCACCCGCGCAGGGGGTGCGCGGCGGGCGCGGGGAGACCGGGCCGTGCGCGGCGGGCGGACCCCCCGCCCGCCGTGCACGGCCCGGTGGTCTCAGTGGGCCGCCGGGAGTGCCGCGTAGGCGGTGGCGATCCGGGCGCCGAGGTGGGCGTTGTTCTTCACCAGGGCGATGTTGGCCTTGAGGCTGTCGCCGCCGGTGATCTCCACGATCCGGCCGAGCAGGTACGGGGTGGCGTCCTTGCCCTTGATACCCAGCGCGTCCATGTCGGCCAGCGCCTGCTCGATGATGGCGGAGATCCGCTCGGCGGGGATCTCGTCGCCCTCGGGGATCGGGTTGGCGATGTTCAGGCCGCCGGCGATGCCCAGGCCCCACTTGGCGCGCATGACGGCGGCGATCTCCTCGGGGGAGTCGGAGCGCATCGGCGCCGAGAAGCCGCTGCTGCGGGAGAAGAAGGCCGGGAACTCGTCGGTGCCGTAGGCGATCACGGGAACGCCGCCGGTCTCCAGGTTCTCCAGCGTCAGGCCGATGTCCAGGATGCTCTTGACGCCGGCGCTGACCACCGCGACGTCGGTCTGGGCGAGTTCGGTGAGGTCGGCGCTGATGTCGAAGCTCTGCTGGGCGCCGCGGTGGACGCCGCCGAGGCCGCCGGTGACGAAGACCCGGATGCCGGCCAGGGCGGCCAGGCGCATGGTCGCGGCGACGGTGGTGGCGCCGTGCTCGCGGCGGGCGATCACGTACGGCAGGTCGCGCAGGCTGGCCTTGGTGACGTTGCCGCTGGTGGCCAGCAGCTCCAGGTCCTCCGGGGTGAGGCCGATCCGGGGGCGGCCGTCGAGCACCGCGATGGTGGCGGGCACCACGCCGTGGCCGCGGATGATGTCCTCGACCTCGTTGGCCATCGCGACGTTCTGCGGGTACGGCATGCCGTGGCTGATGATGGTGCTCTCCAGCGCGACGACCGGCCGGCCGTCGGCGAGGGCGTCGCGGACCTCCTCGGTGAGGACGAGGTCGGGGTGCGGGGTGCTGGTGGTCACTGGGCGCTCCTGGTGGCGGTGCTGTTCTTCGGTTCTTCGGATACTTCTGCGGGTTCTGGGTGCGCTCCGGCGCGTACGGGTGCGGTGCTCATGGCCCGGCTGCTCATGGCCGGTGCCTACGGGCCCGGTGCGTACGGGCCTAGGCGTCGCCGCGTTCGGCGAGGGTCTGCGCCAGCAGGCGCGCGGACAGGTCGGGCCGGACGGTGTGCGCGCTCTCGATGGTCAGCGCGGCCGCGGCGGTGCCGTGGGCGACCGCCTCCCGCGGCGGGTGCCCGGCGAGCAGCGCGTGGGCGAAGGCGGCGAGCATCGAGTCGCCGGCGCCGGTGACGTCCTCGACCCGCGCGGGCAGGGCCGGGACGATGACATGGCCCTCGTCCGCGCTGCTCAGCAGGCTGCCCCGGGAGCCGAGCCGGACCCAGACGTGGTGGACCCCGCGCTCGTGCAACTGCCCGGCGGCGGAGAGGATCTCGGCGTCCGTACCGGTGGGCAGGCCGGTCAGCGCGGTCAGCTCGTCACGGTTGGGCGTGACGGCGAACAGCGGGCGGTCGGCGGTGATCAGCGGGGCCAGCGCGGCGGCCTTGGGGACGCTCACCGGTTCCAGCAGGGTCCGTACGCCGGCGGCCAGGCCGAGGTCCATGGCGTGCGAGGCGGTCGGGCCGGCGAGGTTGCCGTCCAGGATCAGCAGCCCGGCGTGGGCGAGCAACTCCCGGACCGGGCCGAGGTGTTCGGGCCGCAGGTGCGCGGTGGCGGTCATGTCGGCCACGGCCAGCACGAGTTCGCCGCTGGCGTCCAGCACCGCGGTGTACGTCCCGGTCGGGTGCTCGCCCCGGTGCACGTGGTCCAGCCGGACCCCGGCGGCCGCGGTGTCGGCGAACAGTCGCTCGCCCATCGGATCGTTCCCGAGCGCGGCCACCAGGTACGTCGGCGTGCCGAGGCGGGCCAGGTTCTCCGCGATGTTGCGGGCCACCCCGCCGGCCGCCATCGCGCCGGTGCCCGGGTTGCTGGTCCCGAGGATGGCGGTCGCCGTGCTGCGCGCCTTGATGTCGAGGTTGGCCCCGCCGATCACCACGGCGCACGGCTCCTCGCTGAGGATGTAGCCGCGCCCGCGGATCGCCCCCTTGCGGGCGAGGTTCGACAGGTGGACGTTCACCGCCGCCCGGGTGGTGCCCAGCCGCTCGGCGATCTCCGCCGGGGCGAGGAGGGGATCGTGCCGCAGCAGGCCGAGGATCTCGCGTTCTCTCTCCGTCAGCGCCATACTTAGAACACTAAAGCGTCTTTATATATGTATGCAAGCGCCTGGGTGGGGTGTCGTCGCCGAAGGGCGGGGCGTGCGCGGGGGAGGGCGTATGTGGGGGCGTGCGGCCGGGTGGGCCGCTCGGCCGGGCCGCCGCGCGGGCTCCCGGGACCTTCGGGCCCCTGCCGGGGACTGTTCGACCCATGGGACGGAGGCCGGGCCGGCCCGCAGTCTGGTGCTCGGACGGCTCGGCCGCGGGCAGCGGGCCCCGGCACGGGACAACGAGGAGGACGGGACCATGTCTCATTCCGTGGTGGTGGGCGTCGACGGATCGGCGGGGAGCGGGACCGCGGCCGAGTGGGCCGCCCGGTTGGCGCTGCGCACCGGCCGCCGGCTGCGGATCGTCCACGCGGGCGCCCCCGACGGCGCGGCACCGCTGGAGACCGTCGACCGGACCCGGCTGATGCCGCCGGCGGTGCTCGCCGTCCGCGACCGCCTCGCGGCGGGGCTGCCGGAGTTGACCGTCTCCTGCGAGCACGTGCCCGGCGATCCGGCCTACGTGCTGGCGGCCGAGGGCCGGCGGGACGGCCTGCTGGTGGTCGGCTCGCGCGGGCTCGGCGGGATCGCCGCGGTGCTGCTGGGGTCGACCGGGGTGCGGCTGGCGGCCCACACGCCCTGCCCGGTCGTGATCGTGCCCACCGGGGACGGGTACCCGGCGGATCCGGCGGTCACGCCCGGCGAGGCGGTGGCGTCGGCGGACGGCGGCGGCGCGTCGGCGGACGAGGGAGCGGCCGGGGAGGTCGTGGTCGGGGTCGAGGGGCACCGGCCGTGCGACGCGGTGCTCGCCTTCGCCTTCGAGCAGGCGATGCTCCGGGGGGTCGGCGTGCGGGCGCTGCAGAGCTGGACGCCGCCGGCGGGCGGCTACTCCACCGACGGCCCGGTGGCGCAGTGGGAGATCGGGGACGCGGTGGCGCGGGCCGAGTCCACGCGGCTGCGGGACGCGCTCTGGCGCTGGCGGGAGAAGTACCCCGACGTCCCGGTGGAGGCCGAGGTGACCGCCCGTCCGGCGGGGCGCCTCCTGGCGGAGGCGACGCACACCGCGTCCCTGGTCGTCCTGGGCCGGCGTGCTCCGCGCCTCCACCCGCCGGTGGTCCGGCTCGGGGCCGTGACCCATCACGTCCTCCACCACGCGTACGGGCCGGTGGCGATCGTGCCGCACGAGTGATCCACCCTCGCCCGGTGCGGCCGGAACGCCGGTCGACCGGACCGTGGGGTGCCCCGTCCGGTCGCGGAACCGGACGGGGCCACACGGTGGGGAGGCGTCAACGGCGGCCGGAACCAGGGACCTTGGGCCCGTACGGACTACCCCATTGGTCGGGTCCGCAGGCGGCGGCACCGGAGGAGGCTGGGACTCGGAAAGGCGATCCGGAGCGCGGAACGTCCGGCCCGGATGACGACCCGAAAGGTGGTACGACATGCTCCGCCGCCCGCAGACCGTGGAGAAGGCTCCGCCCGCGAGCCCCACCGCGGCCCAGGCCCCCACCGACGAAGCACCCACCGCACTCCAGGTACCCACCGCATCCCGGGTACCCACCACACTCCCGGCCACCATCGCGACCGAGGCGCCCACCGAAGCCGTTGAGGCGCCGGCCCCCGCCGACGACCAGGCCCCCGCCGACGACCAGGCCCCCGCCGACGACCAGGCGCAGGCCGTCGGCGCGCTCGTCGCGAACGCCCTGACGGCCCTGGAGGAGTACGCCGACTTCACCCAGGAGCAGGTCGACCGGATCGTCAAGAAGGCCTCCCTCGCCGCCCTGGCCCGCCACACCGGACTCGCCGTCCTCGCCGTCGAGGAGACCGGGCGCGGCGTCTTCGAGGACAAGGCGGTCAAGAACGTCTTCGCCTGCGAGAACGTCACCCACGCGATGGCCGGGACGAAGACGGTCGGCGTGGTGAGCCGGGACGAGATCGACGGCATCACGGAGATCGCCGAGCCGGTCGGGGTGGTCGCCGGCATCACCCCGGTGACCAACCCGACCTCGACCACGATCTTCAAGTGCCTGCTGGCCCTGAAGACCCGGAACCCGATCGTCCTCGCCTTCCACCCCTCCGCCCAGCGCTGCTCCGCCGAGGCGGCCCGGATCGTCCGGGACGCGGCGGTGGCGGCGGGCGCGCCGGCCCACTGCGTCCAGTGGATCGAGCAGCCCTCGATGGCGGCCACCCGGGCGCTGATGCACCACCCGGACGTCGCGACCATCCTGGCCACCGGCGGCAACGGGATGGTCCGGGCCGCGTACTCGTGCGGCAAGCCGGCGCTCGGCGTCGGGGCCGGGAACGTCCCCGCCTACGTGGAGCGGAGCGCGGACCTGCGGCAGGCGGTGAACGACATCGTGCTGTCGAAGTCCTTCGACAACGGCATGATCTGCGCCTCCGAGCAGGCGGTCGTCCTGGACGCGGAGATCCGCGACGCGGCGCTCGCCGAGTTCCGCAGGCTCAAGGCGCACCTGGCCACGGCGGAGGAGAAGGCGCTGCTGGAGCGGCACCTGTTCGGACCGGGCGAGGGGTCCGGACCGGGCGAGGGGAGCGACGGCGGCGACCGCACCGGGGACCGGCTGAACCCGGCGGTGGTGGGCCGGTCGGCCGCGCAGGTCGCGCGGGCGGCGGGGTTCGAGGTGCCGGCCGACACCACGGTCATCCTGGCCGACTGCGCCGCGGTCGGGCCGCGGGAGCCGCTGACCCGCGAGAAGCTCTGCCCCGTCCTGGCCGTGCTGACCGCCGACTCCCGCCGGGCCGGTGTCGAACTGTCCGCCGCCATGGTGGAGTTCAACGGGCTGGGCCACTCGGCCGCGGTGCACACCGAGGACGAGGCCTTCGTGGAGGAGTTCGGGCACGCGGTCAAGGCCTGCCGGATCATCTGGAACGCGCCCAGCTCGCACGGGGGCATCGGGGACGTCTACAACGCGTTCATGCCCTCGCTGACCCTCGGCTGCGGCAGCTACGGGCACAACTCGGTCGCCGGGAACGTGTCCGCGCTGAACCTGGTCAACATCAAGCGGATCGGGCGGCGCAACACCAACCTGCAGTGGTTCAAGGTCCCGCCGAAGATCTACTTCGAGCGTAACTCGGTCAAGTACCTGGCCAGCATGCCGAAGGCCCACCGGATCGTGATCGTCACGGACCGGACCATGGTGGAGATCGGCCACCTGGAACGCGTCCGGGGCATCCTCGACCGCCGCCGCGACCCGGTCGAGGTCCGGGTGATCGACTACGTCGAGCCCAACCCGAGCATCGACACCGTCCGCCGCGGCGCCGCCCTGATGCGGGAGTTCGAGCCGGACACCATCATCGCCCTGGGCGGCGGCTCGCCGATGGACGCGGCGAAGGTGATGTGGCTGATGTACGAGCACCCCGACGTCGAGTTCGAGGACCTGAAGGAGAAGTTCTTCGACATCCGCAAGCGTGCCTTCACCTTCCCCGACCTGGGCGAACGGGCCGCGCTGGTCTGCGTGCCGACCACCTCCGGCACCGGCAGCGAGGTCACCCCGTTCGCCGTCATCACGGACACCGGGACCGGCCAGAAGTACCCGCTGGCGGACTACGCGCTCACCCCGAGCGTGGCCATCGTCGACCCGGCGCTGACCACCCGGCTGCCGAAGCACGTCACCGCCGACTCCGGCTTCGACGCGCTGACCCACTGCATCGAGACCTACGTCTCCGTCTACGCCAACGACTTCACCGACGGCCTCGCCCTCCAGGGGATCCGGCTGATCTTCGAGAACCTGGAGCGGGCCGTGAACGACGGCCCGCACGACCCGGAGGCCCGGGAACGGATGCACAACGCCGGGACCATCGCCGGGATGGCCTTCGGCTCGGCCTTCCTCGGCGTGGTGCACGCGATGGCGCACACCCTGGGCGCCACCTTCCACGTCGCCCACGGCCGCACCAACGCGCTGCTGCTGCCGCACGTGATCCGCTACAACGGCTCCGCGCCGGCCAAGGTCACCGGCTGGCCCAAGTACCGCAGTTACGTCGCCCCCGAGCGCTACCAGGCGATCGCCCGCTCCCTGGGCCTGCCGGCCGCGACGCCGGAGCAGGGCGTCGAGTCGCTCGCGGCGGCCGTCGAGGAACTCCGCGACCGGGTCGGCATCCCCCGCTCCTTCAAGGACGCGGGGGTGGACGAGGAGGCCTTCCTCGCGGCGCTGCCGCAGCAGGCCATGAACGCCTACGAGGACCAGTGCGCCCCCGCCAACCCCCGGATGCCGATGCTCGCCGACATGCGGCGGCTGATGCGCCAGGCCTACTACGGCGACCAGGACTGAGAAGGGACCCCGAGATGAGCAGCACGCAGCACACGGCACCGGCCCCCGCGCCGACACCTGCCCCGGCCCCGGCCTCCGCCCCGACCCCAGCCCCTGCCCCCGTGCCCGCCTCCGCCTGGGAGGGCTTTCGCGGCGGGGTCTGGCGGGACACCGTCGACGTCGCCGACTTCATCCGGCACAACCGCACCCCGTACGAGGGCGACGCCGCCTTCCTGACCGGCCCGACCGAGCGGACCACCGAGGTGTGGCGGCGGATCACCGACCGCTTCCCCGAGGAACGCGCCAAGGGCGTGTACGACGTCTCCCACGACATCCCGTCCACCATCACCGCGCACCCGCCCGGGTGGATCGACCGGGAGCGGGAGCTGATCGTCGGCCTGCAGACCGACGCCCCGCTCAAGCGCGCGATCATGCCCAACGGCGGCTGGCGGATGGTCGCCGGCGCGCTGCGCACGTACGGCTACCCGGTCGATCCGCGGCTGGAGAAGGTCTTCACGGAGTACCGCAAGACCCACAACGCCGGGGTGTTCGACGCCTACACGGACGAGATCCGCGCCGCCCGCAAGGCCGGTGTGATCACCGGGCTGCCGGACGCCTACGGGCGCGGGCGGATCATCGGCGACTACCGCCGGGTCGCCCTCTACGGCGTGGACCGGCTGATCGAGGCCAAGCGGGAGGAGAAGTCCGCCCTGGACGAGGCCCCGACCGACGCGGCGCGGCTGGAGGAGACCATCCGCGAGCGGGAGGAACTCGCCGAACAGATCCGGGCCCTGGGCGAGCTCAAGGAGATGGCCGCGGCCTACGGCCACGACATCTCCGGCCCCGCCCGTACCGGCCACGAGGCGATCCAGTGGCTGTACTTCGCCTACCTGGCCGCGGTCAAGGAGCAGAACGGTGCGGCCATGTCGCTCGGCCGCACCTCGACCTTCCTGGACGTCTACCTCCAACGCGACCTCGCAGCAGGGCGCCTGACGGAGACTCAGGCACAGGAGCTGATCGACGACTTCGTCATCAAGCTGCGGATCGTCCGCTTCCTGCGCACCCCCGAGTACGACGAACTGTTCTCCGGCGACCCCACCTGGGTGACCGAGTCGATCGGCGGCATGGGCGCCGACGGCCGCACCCTGGTCACCCGCACCTCCTTCCGCTACCTGCAGACGCTGTACAACCTCGGACCCGCGCCCGAGCCCAACATGACCGTGCTGTGGTCGCCCCGACTCCCGCGCGGGTTCAAGGAGTTCTGCGCCAAGGTGTCCGTCGACACCTCCTCGGTGCAGTACGAGTCGGACGACCTGCTGCGCCCGCGCACCGGCGACGACAGCGCGATCGCCTGCTGCGTCTCCGCGATGGAGGTCGGCCGGCAGATGCAGTTCTTCGGCGCCCGGGTCAACCTCGCCAAGGCCGTCCTCTACGCGATCAACGGCGGCCGCGACGAGCGGACCGGCGAGCAGGTCGGGGCCCCGACCGAGCCGGTCGGCGACGGACCGCTCGACCACGACGAGGTGCTGGCCCGCCTCGACGGGCAACTGGACTGGCTCGCCCGGACCTACGTCCACGCCCTCAACGTCATCCACTACATGCACGACCGGTACGCCTACGAGCGGCTGGAGATGGCCCTGCACGACCGGGCCGTGCGACGCACTCTGGCCTGCGGCATCGCCGGGCTCGCGGTCGCCGCGGACTCGCTGTCGGCGATCCGCCACGCCACCGTCACCCCGGTGCGCGACGCCACCGGGCTGGTCACCGACTACCTGGTCGAGGGCGACTACCCGGCGTACGGCAACAACGACGACCGGGCCGACGGGATCGCGGTGTGGCTGGTGGAGGAGTTCATGCGCAAGGTGCGCCGCCACCCCACCTACCGGGGCGCCGAGCACACCCAGTCCGTCCTGACCATCACCTCCAACGTGGTCTACGGCGCCAGGACCGGCAACACGCCGGACGGCCGCCGGGCCGGCGAGCCGTTCTCCCCGGGCGCCAACCCGATGAACGGCCGCGACACCCACGGGTACGTGGCGAGCGCACTCTCGGTCGCCAAGCTGCCGTACGCGCAGGCCGAGGACGGCATCTCGCTCACCAGCACCGTCACCCCCGACGCGCTCGGCCGCACCGGGGCCGAGCGGATCACCAACCTGGTGGGCGTGCTGGACGGGTACACCACCGTCGGCGGCTTCCACATGAACGTCAACGTGCTCGACCGGGCCACCCTGCTCGACGCCGTGGACCACCCGGAGAAGTACCCGCAGCTCACCATCCGGGTCAGCGGGTACGCCGTGAACTTCGTCCGGCTGACCCGGCGGCAACAGCTCGACGTGATCAACCGCACCTTCCACGACACGCTCTGACGAGACCCGTACGAGGGAGAGGTCCCCGGACATGACCGTCCTGCTCAGCACCGGCATACCGGTGGGCCCGCCCACCGACGGACCCACCGGGTCGGTCCACTCCTGGGACCTCTCCACCGGGGTGGACGGCCCCGGCACCCGGTTCGTGGTCTTCCTGGCGGGCTGCCCGCTGAGCTGCCTGTACTGCCACAACCCGGACACCCGGGCGCTCCGTGCCGGGCGGCGCACCACCGCCGACGCCGTCGTCGCCGAGGCCGCCCGGTGCACGGCGTTCATCCGGGCCGCCGGCGGCGGTGCCACGATCAGCGGGGGCGAGCCGCTGCTCCAACCGGGCTTCAGCGGCGAGCTGTTCCACCGGTTCAAGCACGAGCTCGGCCTGCACACGGCGCTCGACACCTCGGGCTTCCTCGGCGCCCGGGCCTCGGACGCGCTGCTCGCGGACGTCGACCTGGTGCTGCTCGACATCAAGTCCTGGGACGAGGGCCTCTACCGGCGCCTCACCGGGCAGGAGCTCGCGCCCACCCTGGACTTCGCGCAGCGGCTGGCGGACCTCGGCAAGGAGGTGTGGGTCCGCTTCGTGCTCGTCCCGGGCCTCACCGACGGGGCGGCGAACGTCGAGGGGGTGGCCGGGTTCGCCGCCTCGCTCGGCAATGTGACCCGGGTGGACGTGCTGCCCTTCCACAAGCTCGGCGCCGCCAAGTGGCGGGCGCTGGGCCTGGACTTCCCGCTGGCGGACACCCCCGTCCCGACGGCCGGGCAGGTCGACGCCGCCCGCGCGCGGTTCGCCGCCCGGGGCCTGTACGCGGTGTGAGGGGCGCGTCCCCGCGCACGTCCCGCACCTTCTCGCACGTCCCGCACGTCCCGCACGTCCCGAACGTCCCGCACGTCCCGAACGTCCCGCACGTCCCTCGCTGTGCCCGAACGTGCCCGAGGGCCCGGCGGCTCGGCCGCCGGGCCCTCGGGCACGGATGGGGTCAACGGGACGCTCAGGGGTGCGGGACGACGGCCACCGGGGCGGGCGAGTGGTGCAGCACCGCGTGGGCCACCGGGCCGAGCCGCGGCCCGAACGGGAGCGGCCGCTCCCGCCGTCCGACGACGACCAGCGAGGCGTCGTGCTCCGTGGCGGCGTGGAGGAGGGCCCAGGCGGCGCCGTCCAGCCGGAGTTCCTCGACCACCTCCGTGCCGGGGTACTTGGCCCGCCAGGGCGCGAGCGCCTGGGTGAGCGCCTCCCGGGCCGCGTGCTCCTGCCCGGCGATGTCGACCGGCGGCGGGACCAGCCCGGTGCAGAAACCGGCCGGTACCAGCTGCCAGCTGTGCACCACGCGCAGCGGAACGCCCCTGAGGTCGGCCGCGGCGAAGGCGAAGTCCAGCAGCGCGTCGGCGGGTTGGCGGACGTCCACGCCCACCAGCACCTCCCCGTCCGGGCTGCCGATACCGCCCTCACCGGTCACCTCGTGCGGGGCGCGGACCAGGACGACGGGGACGCGGGAGCGGGCGGCGACGGCGAGGCCCACCGAGCCCACCAGCAGACCGGCGAACCCGCCGAGGCCGCGCGAGCCGACGACGAGCAGCTCGGCGCGGTCCCGGTCGGCGCCGTCGAGCAGGCCGTCCGCCGGGTCGTCGCCGATCAGCCCGGTCTCCACGGTGAGGCCGGGGTGCGCGGTGCGCAGCCGTTCCGCCGCGGCCGCCAGCGCCTCGACGGCGGCCGGCGGCAGGTCGTCCGGGCACGGGGTCCCGGCGTCGGCCACCGCGCCCGTCGCCAGCCACGGCCAGACGTGCACCAGCCGGACGGCCGCGCCCCGGGCCCGGGCCTCCCGCGCGGCCCAGTCGGCGGCCGCCTCGCTCTCCGGTGATCCGTCGAAGCCGGTGACGATCTGTCGCGTGGTCATGAGGAGCCTCCCGGTGGGTGGGCCCGCCCGTGGGTCGCGGGCCTCTGCCCCCACTGTCCCGCCGCGCGCCCGCCCCACCCAGGGCCGGACGGGCCCGGTTCGGCCGGGACCTTCGGCCCTCGTTCCGTACGGGGAGCTCCGGGCAGCCCCGCCGTAAGGCCCTTGCGCGTGAGCGGACGTGACGGATCGTCAGTTCGGCGTGAGGCCCGCCTCGTCCTACGCCGCCGGCCAGGACGACGCCGTCCCGCAGAGGAGGATCCGCCCGTCCATGGTGCCGACGACCAGCCGTCCCGCTCCGGCCACGGCCAGGGACAGGCCCGTGGTCGGGATCCCGTTCACCCGGAGGCGGGTGCGCCAGCGCGGAGTGCCGTCCGCCGCGTCGAGGGCGAGGAGTTCGCCGGAGGTCAGGGTGGCGTAGACGGTGGTGCCGTCGGTGTCCAGGGCGGTGACGGGGTGGTCGCCGGTGAACTCCCACTGCGGCGCGCCGTCGGGGAACCGGCGCCGGACGATGAACACACCGCCGGGTTGCAGGCCGTGTCCGTCGTGGACCGCCCCGGCGTGCACCAGGGCACCGCCCGTGCCGCCGCCCGTGCCGGCGCGGACCTCGGCGTCGGTGAGGCGCAGGGCCGGGCCGCCGAAGAGGTGGCGGCCGCGTTCGGCGTCCCATTCGAGGGGGAACAGCCGTCGGATCACCGGCTCGCCGTCGCCACCGTCCTCCGGCGGGTCGACGGCCACCACCCACTTGTCCTTCCAGTGCTTTTTCTTCTTCCCCTGGAGGAGGAGCAGTTCGGGGCTGCGCCGGACCGGGAAGTACTGGTTGCGCCCGTCGTACCCGCCGACGACCACGCGGGCGGCCCGCGCGCCGTCCGGCCCGACCAACAGGGTCGCGGGCCGGGACCGCTCGAAACGGGTGTCGCGGAGCGCGATCCGGCCGTCCAGGGAGGCCGTGAGCGCGGCGGGGTATCCGACCTCGACGGTGTCCAGGGTGCTGCCGTCCGCGAGGGAGAGCCGTTCGACCGTGCCGGGGACGTCCTTCCAGCCCTTGCCGTCCCTCCAGCGGGACGGCCGGGCCACGTTGACCCAGACGGACCGCAGGTCGGGGCAGAGGGACAGCTGGTGCGCGCCGTCGGGGTCGGAACGCGCCCACTCCGGCTCGCCGGAGGGCAGCCGGCACTCCAGCGCGGTGCCCTCCAGTGCGGCCAGCACCCGGCCGTCGGCCAAGGCCTCCACGGCCCGGACCTGCCGTCGCAGCGACCAGGACGTCCCCCGTTCCGCACAGAGCGTGCCGAGGGCCTCCCGGACGGCCGGTCGGGGGCCGTGGTCGCGCCGCTCGGTCTCGGCCCGCGGCCCGGTGAGCTCCTCGCACCGAAGCTCGCGATCGGCGACGGCGAGCCAGTCGTCGCGCTCGACCAGGGCGGCGAAGTCGTGGGTGAACGCGTCCTCGGTCTGGTCGTCGTACGGGGACAGCCGCAGCTCCAGGGTGCGGCCGTCCTCGCGCCAGCGCACCCGGCGGACCTCGCGGCCGTGCCGGAGCGCGGAGACCACCTGCCCGTCCGTCAGGTCGACGAGCAGCAGCTCACCCTCGAAGCAGTACCCGCCGTCGTACGCCCCGGTGCCCACGGCCAGCAGCGGCAGCGCCGGGTGGAGGTCCACCGAGAGCACCGGCCTCCGGGCCCCGACGACCAGGCGGCAGTCCAGCCCGTCGAGCCCGTAGACACCGACCCGGTGCCCGTCCCACTCCTTGACGGAGCGGCCGGGCCAACCGAGATCGCCGAGATCGCCCCCGACGGCGATCAGGCGCCGCCGCTCACAGCGTGCGATCGCGACGGGGTCGCCGATCTCGGCGAACGGGCCACCGCCGAGGACGCGGCGGACGGACAGTGGTTCAGACATCGGGTGGACCTCCGGGTGGATCGGCGGTCATCCTCGCACGCCGGTGCCCACCTGCCGGCGGCCGGCCGGCCGGCCGTTGGGAAGCGGGGTGGGCGGCGTCCGGGCCGGATGTCCGCGTGTCCGGATGTGACGGGGAATCGTCATTGCGGCCATGCGGCGGCGGCGCGGAGGATGGGTGCATGCCCACTTCGCACCGGGTTGTCATCGCGGTCTTCCCCGATGTCGACCTCCTCGACGTCACCGGCCCGGCCGAGGTCTTCTCGCTGGCCAACCGGGAGACCGCGGGCCGGGCCGCCTACGACGTCCGGCTGGCCGGCCCGGTCGCCGGGCCGGTCCGGACCGCGGCGGGCGTGCGGCTGCTCACCGATGTGGCCTTCGGGGACGTCGGCACGCAGGTGGACACCCTGCTGGTGCCGGGCGCGGTCGACCTGACCGAGGACGGCCCGGTGGCCCGGATCGACGGCGAGGTCGTGGAGTGGGTGCGGGCGACCGCGCCGCACGCACGGCGGGTGGCCTCGGTGTGCGTGGGCGCGCACGTGCTGGCGGCGGCCGGACTGCTGGACGGGCGGACGGCCACCACCCACTGGTCGACCGCCGCCCAGCTGGCCGCCGACCATCCGGCGGTCACGGTGGACCCGGACCCGATCTTCGTCCGCGCCGACCGCGGGCGGCTGTGGACGGGCGCCGGCATCAGCGCCTGCCTGGACCTCGCGCTCGCCCTGGTGGCCGAGGACCTGGGCGAGCGGACCGCGCTGGCGGTGGCGCGTCAGCTGGTGATGTACCTCAAGCGGCAGGGCGGACAGAGTCAGTTCTCGGTACCGCTCAGCCGTCCCGCCGCCGGCCGCCGGGACATCGACGAGCTGCGGCTGTGGATCGCCGACCACCTGGACGACGACCTCTCCGCGGCCGCGCTCTCCGCCCGGATGTGCCTCAGCGAACGGCACTTCGCCCGCGTCTTCAAGCAGGAGACGGGCACCAGCCCGGCGGCGTACGTCGAGGCCGCCCGGATCGAGGTGGCCCGGCGGCTGCTGGAGACCACCGACTGCGCGCTCGACCAGATCGCCGCCGCCGCCGGGATCGGCTCGGCGGAGACCCTGCACCGGGCGTTCCGGCGGCAGTTGGCCACCACCCCGGCCGCCTACCGGCGCCGTTTCCGCGCTCCGGTGGCCTGAGCCCACCGGAGCACCCGCGTACGCGCCGCCGCGCCGTGCCCCCGCACGCCCTGAACACCCCCGACGAATCCGGCAGACCGGACACCCCGGCGAACCCCCCGACCAGAGGAGCCCCCGATGAGCACGCACCACCCCTCCAGGACCCTGCGCGACGTGATCGGGCTGGACGAGCGGCCGCCGCGGCTGAGCGAGTCCATCCTGATCATGATCGACTTCCAGAACACCTACCGCGGCGGCGTGATGGCCCTGGACGGCGCGGAGGAGGCCGTCGCGGCGGGCGCCCGACTGCTGGAGCGGGCCCGTGCCGCGGGCGCGCCGGTCGTCCACATCGTCAACGACGGCGGCGCGGACACCCCGTACGACATCCACGCCCCGATCGGCTCGATCAGCGACGAGGTGGCGCCCGTCGACGGTGAGCCGGTGGTGGTCAAGCAGCTCCCTAACGCCTTCCACGCCACCGAGTTGGAGAAGGTGCTGGCCGGGTTCGGCGTCGAACCGGGCAGTGGCCGGGACCTCGTCCTGGCCGGCTTCATGACCCACATGTGCGTGACCTTCACCGCGCAGGGCGCCTTCAACCTCGGTCACCGGCCCACCGTCGTCGCCGAGGCCACCGCCACCCGCGCGCTCACCGCGCCGGACGGCATCGTCCAGCCGGCGCCCGCGCTCCAGGCCACCGCGCTGACCGTCATCACCGATCTGTTCGGCCTCGTCGTCCCCACCGTCGACGACCTGGAGGACTGAACGACCCGAGACCATTTCCAGCGGGGGAGGGGGAACGGGCGGGGGCGCGGTCGGCGGAACCCGCCGCCGTGCCCGCCCGCCGTGCCCGCCCCCGCCCGCCCCCGCCCGCCGTGCCGGCACCCTCGGGCCCGGTGTACGGAGCTCGGGGTACGAGGCTCAGGAAACGAAGCCCACGACGCCGAAGCCCGGACGGGCCTCCACCGCGCGCAGCCACCCGATGACGTCCATGACGGCCTCCACCACCTCCGGCTCCAGCGGCGGGGCGTGGTTGTCGCGCTTGGTCTGCTCGAACTGCTCCAGCGCCGCCACGCAACTCTCGTACGTCCACTCGCCGCAGCGCGGCAGCTCGTAGGTCGGTATGCCGTCCGGCAGGCCGTCGTAGTAACCGAGCTCCGCCACCGAGACGGCGGTGATCCGCAGCGCCCGCAGCCCCTCGTCCACCATCTCCAGCCAGGAGCCCCGGAACGGGGAGAAGCTGGAGTTGTCGAGGAACGAACCGGTCAGCGCGCACAGGCGCTTGTAGGCGTAGCCGTACTGGAAGCTGTACTGGGCCGCGGCGTCGTAGGGCCCGCCGTACACCACCGCGCGCAGCGCCTCGTACGCGGTCGGGGCGCCGTCGGCGATCTCGGAGTCGAACCAGCTGTCGCTGGAGGCCAGGTCGTCGGCGAAGCTGTCGCGGATGACCTGGAGCAGCTGGTCGTCGCGGGAGCCGACGAGGGCGCGCGCGGCCTTGGGGTCGAGCAGGTAGACGCTCAGGGAGGAACTCATGTGATCACGTTAGCGGGGGCGACCGACAGCCGGTACGGGTGCCCGGTCACACGGCCGTGGGCTCCCGGAACCGTGCTGAGCGGCGGTCAGGACCGTGTCAGGGCTCCGTCGGAGCTCTGCCCGGGCGTGGTCAGTGTGTGAAGGACAGGACGAGGTCGTCCGCGACCGGCCGGTAGCCGATCTGCTGGTAGATCGAGTTGCTGGTCGGGTTGGCGAGGTCGGTGTACAGCAGCACCTCCTTCGCGCCGCGTCCGAGCGCGTGGGCGGTGGCGGCGAAGGTGGCGCCGCTGGCGTAGCCGCGGCCCCGGTGCGCGCGAGGGGTGTAGACCGGGCCGATGCGGGACATCCCGGCGATCACCGGGCTGTCACCGGCCATCGCGACCGGCTGCCCGCCGTCCTCCCAGAGGTGCAACCGGCCGTCGGCGATCCGGGCGTCCACACCGGCCGCGTCCCCGGGGCCGTCGAGGCCGACCTCGGTGTGGAACTCCTCGGTCCAGCGGACGAGCAGCTCGCGGTCGGCCGGCCCGGCGGCCCGGTGGCGTCCGGCCGGTGGGCGCGGCGGACCGGTCAGGTCGCCCAACCGGTAGAGCCGCTGGCCGACCTTGACGGAGGAGGTCGCGCCGGTGGCCGACTGCCAGGCGGCGGCGAAGGCCCGGGCCTCCTCGGTGCCCCCGGCGATTCCCGGCAGCCCGGTGAGCTCGGCGAAAGGGCCCCGGGCCGCGGCGAGTTCGGCCGCCAGCTCGGCCGCGGCCCGCAGCGGCATCACGCCGAGCCGGGGCTCGTACGGGGGTGTCCGCAGGAAGGCCCCTTCGACCGGCGCGCCGGCCTCCGGGCGCCACCATCCGAACACCGGCGGCCGGTCTCCGAAGACGTCCAGGCCCTGTGTGGTCACCCGGTCGAGCACCGTGAGGAGCACGGTGTTCCGGGCGGGATCGGCCGCCAGGTGGTCACCGGCCTGGTCGAGGAAGTGCCTCGGATCTCTGCTGAGCGTCCATGTCATGACGCATTGTCACCTCGCGCGCGCGCCGGCCGCGAGTGGTTTTCCCGCTGCGTCCGCCCGCTGCGTCCGCCCGCTCCGCCCGCCGCTGCGCGCGCCGCTCCGCCCGCCGGCGCTCCGCCGGGGAACGTCACTCCCGCACGGGCGCTGTCCCGGACGGACGCCCGGTGGCGTGGCCGCCCGGCCGCAGGGCCAGGCCGGCGCCGACGGCCGCCGCTATCAGACCCAGCAGCGCGAGCGGGCGGGACCACTCGCCCGCCCCGGTCGGCGCGAGGGCGACCGGCAGGACCATCCCGGCGGCGGCCAGCGCGGCCAGGGCGTGCGCCGGCCGCGGCGCGCGGCGCTGCGGGCCGAACGCGTCGAGCAGCAGCAGGTACCCGATGAGCAGGACGGCCACCGCGACGCCCCGCCACGCCGGGGTGTCGCCGACCGCGGCGAGCACGACGGAACCGGCGGCCAGCACGGTGGTGCGGGCGGCGGCGATCCGGGCGGCCCGGGTGCGCGGGGGGCGTTCGGTGCCGTCGGGCGGGACTGCGGCCCAGAGCGCGAGGGCCGCGACGGCGGCCGCGCCGATCGGCCCGGTGCGGTCCAGCACGGTGCCGGTGCCGCCGCCCACGCCGAGGGCGGCGAGGGCCAGCGCGGCG